>JAOPWK010000065.1 GCA_025965735.1 Frankiales bacterium | reverse complement strand
GCCGGCAGCGCCCAGCGCGTGCTGACCGCCCCGAGCCTGCCGGTCGCCGTGCTCGAGCCCGCGCCTGCAACCGCCCCCCTCCGCCTGCCGGAGCTCCTCCCGGCGGTCGACCCGGGGCCCGACCCGGTGCTGGACGCTGTCGCCGCACCTGTGCTGGAGCCGGTCGTGCCCGCGGACGGACTGGGCGGGCTGCCGCTGCCCGCGACGCGTCGCGACATGGGCCCGCTCGTCCCCGAGCAGTCCGCGTCGGACGACGACCGTTCCGGCAAGGCGCGCCGCGCCACCCGCGCCGTGCCCGCGGACCCGACCGTCGCTCCCGCTGTCCCCGCCACGCCTGCCGCCTCCGCCGGTGGCGCTGCAGGCAAGGCCGCCGCGGTCCAAGACCGGGCGAAGCACGCCGGCGCTCCCAAGACCCGACGGGCAGCAGCGGCCGACGGCGCGGCCGGCGAGCAGAAGACCGCCGCCAGCAAGGACGCGAAGAAGGCCGCGAAGAAGGCCGCCAAGAAGGCCGCCAAGAAGGCCGGCGGGAAGAACGCCAAGGCCAACAAGGCGGGCAAGAAGTACCCGGGTAAGGGCGGCAAGACGTCGAAGGTCAAGAAGGCTGGCTCCAAGGGCAACGGCCGAGGCGGGTCCGCCCACCGCTAGCCCGCCTGTCTGGCGTGCGACGCAGGTCACACTCGGCGGCCTCCGTCTGCCAGACTGCGGCGGTACGACCGGTGCCGCCATCCTGCGCCCGGCGTGCAGACCCGCACCCGTCCCGACCCGGCGACCCCGGACCGGGGTCCGAGCGCCCACGAGGAGACCTGTGTCCGTGACGGACCTGCCCGCCGCACCCGGTGAGGCTGCCCGCGAGGCCGTGGCGACCAGCACCACCGCCGGCGCCGAGCTGGTGCAGCTGCTGACGCCCGAGGGCGAGCGCGTGCACCACCCCGACTACGACGTCGACCTGACCGACGACCAGTACCGCGACCTCTACCGCGACCTGGTCCTCGTCCGCCGCATCGACGTGGAGGCGACAGCGCTGCAGCGGCAGGGTGAGCTCGGCATCTGGGCGGCGCTGCTCGGCCAGGAGGCGGCGCAGGTCGGCTCCGGGAGGGCGCTGCGGGACAAGGACTTCGCGTTCCCGACCTACCGCGAGCACGGCGTGGCGTGGTGCAAGGGGGTCGACCCGCTCACGCTGCTCGGGCTGTTCCGCGGCGCCAGCAACGGCGGCTGGGACCCGCAGGAGAAGCGCTTCAACCTCTACACGATCGTCATCGGCAGCCAGACCCTGCACGCGACCGGCTACGCCATGGGCATCACCAAGGACGGGGCGGTCGGCAGCGACGACGGCGAGGCGGTCATCGCCTACTTCGGCGACGGCGCCAGCAGCCAGGGCGACGTCAACGAGGCCTTCGTCTGGGCCAGCGTCTACAACGCGCCGGTCGTCTTCTTCTGCCAGAACAACCAGTGGGGCATCTCCACCCCGACGACCAGCCAGAGCCGGATCCCGCTCTACAAGCGGGCCGAGGGCTTCGGCTTCCCCGGGGTGCGCGTCGACGGCAACGACGTGCTGGCGTCCTACGCCGTGACGCGCAAGGCGCTGGACGCCGCGCGCAACGGGCAGGGCCCGACGCTGGTCGAGGCCTTCACCTACCGGATGGGCGCGCACACCACCTCCGACGACCCGACCCGCTACCGCCTCGCCAGCGAGCTCGAGGCGTGGAAGCTCAAGGACCCGCTGGAGCGGATGAAGTCCTTCCTCTACAAGCAGCAGCTGGTCGACAGCGCCTTCTTCGAGCAGCTCGAGTCCGACGCCGACGCGCTGGCCGCACGGATCCGCAAGGGCTGCCTGGAGATGCCCGACCCGGAGCCGCTGTCGATCTTCGACGACGTGTACGACGAGCAGACCCCGCTGCTGCAGGAGCAGCGGGCGGCCTTCGGCGCGTACCTCGCCGGGTTCGAGGCAGGCCACTGATGGCGCAGCTGACCATGGCCAAGGCGCTCAACGAGGGCCTGCGCACCGCGATGGAGAAGGACCCGAAGGTCCTCATCATGGGCGAGGACATCGGCAAGCTCGGCGGCGTCTTCCGCGTCACCGACGGCCTGCAGAAGGACTTCGGCGAGGACCGCGTCTTCGACACCCCGCTGGCCGAGTCCGGAATCGTCGGCACGGCTATCGGCCTGGCCATTCGCGGCTACCGGCCGGTGTGCGAGATCCAGTTCGACGGCTTCATCTACCCGGCCTACGACCAGATCGTCAGCCAGCTCGCCAAGATCCACGCGCGCAGCCGCGGCCAGGTCAAGATGCCGGTGACGATCCGGGTGCCCTTCGGCGGCGGCATCGGCGCGGTCGAGCACCACAGCGAGAGCCCGGAGGCGTACTTCGCGCACACGGCCGGCCTCAAGGTCGTCACCTGCTCGAACCCCGTCGACGCGCACTTCATGATCCAGCAGGCCATCGCCAGCGACGACCCGGTGCTGTTCTTCGAGCCCAAGCGCCGCTACTGGGAGAAGGCCGACGTCGACACGACGATGACGCCGGACCCGCTGTGGAACGCCCGGGTGGTGCGCGAGGGCACCGACGCGACGCTCATCGCGTACGGCCCGATGGTCAAGACGTGCATGGACGCGGCCACCGCCGCCGAGGAGGACGGCCGCTCGCTGGAGGTCGTCGACCTGCGGTCGCTGTCACCGCTGGACTTCCCGACCGTGCTCGCCTCCGTCCGCCGCACCGGCCGGGCCATCGTCGTGCACGAGGCCCCGTCCTACGTCGGCCTCGGCGCGGAGATCGCGGCCCGGCTGAGCGAGGAGCTCTACTACGAGATGGAGGCCCCGGTGCTGCGCGTGACCGGGTTCGACACCCCCTACCCGCCGTCGCGGGTGGAGGAGGAGTACCTGCCGGACCTGGACCGGGTGCTGCACGCCGTCGACCGATCGCTGGCCTACTGATGGGAACAAGCTGAGGTGTCGCGCCTGAAGCAGTTCAAGCTGCCCGACCTCGGCGAGGGGCTCACCGAGGGCGAGATCCTGCAGTGGATGGTGTCGCCCGGCGACGAGGTGAAGCTCAACCAGCCGATCGTCGAGGTGGAGACCGCCAAGGCCGCCGTCGAGGTGCCGTCGCCGTACGCCGGTGTGGTCACCCAGATCCACCACCAGGCCGGGGAGACGGTCGACGTGGGCTCGCCGATCATCACCTTCGACACCGACCCGTCGGCCGGTCCGCTCGAGGAGGCCGCGGGCAACGCGGCCGCCGGTGCGGCAGCCAACCCGGTCGAGTCAGCGGCCGCCAAGCGCGCCGACGTCGTGGGGTCGCAGGCCGACGTCGTCGCCGACACCGTCCCGCGACCAGCTGCCGACGCCGCCGGGCCGCAGGGCGCGCTGATCGGCGAGGTCGGACCAGGCGGTCGTACGGCCACCCTGGTCGGGTACGGCCCCAAGTCGGTGACGGCCAAGCGCCGCGCCCGCGTCGACGCGCCGGCCGCCCCGGCGGCTCCTGCCGC
>JAOPWK010000063.1 GCA_025965735.1 Frankiales bacterium | reverse complement strand
GGCGTCGGGCTGTTCGTCGCCTCGAGCTTCGCCGCCTACGAGCTGTTCGGCCACGTGCAGCGCCGCGTCGACACCTGGCTCGACCCGTTCGGCGACGCCGACGACAGCGGCTTCCAGCTCGTCCAGTCGCTGTTCGGCTTCGGCACCGGAGGGCTGTCCGGGACAGGTCTGGGAGAAGGCCGTCCCGGCACGGTCCCGTTCGCCAGCACCGACTTCATCATGGCGGCGATCGGCGAGGAGCTGGGCCTGGTCGGCGTCATGGCCGTCCTGCTGCTGTTCGGCCTGATCGTCCAGCGCGGGCTGCGCGCGGCGCTGTCCTGCCGCGACTCCTTCGGCAAGCTCCTCGCGGCCGGCCTCGCGTTCTCGCTCGCGCTGCAGGTCTTCGTCATCGTCGGCGGCGTCACCGGGCTCATCCCGCTCACCGGCGTGACGCTGCCCTGGCTGTCCTACGGCGGCTCGAGCATCGTCGCGAACTGGGCTCTGGTGGCGGTCCTGCTCCGGGTGAGCGACGCCGCCCGCCGGCCCGCCCCCGCGCCGGTCACGCCCGAGGTCGCCCGCCAGGCGCTCGAGTCCGCGGAGACCCAGGTCGTGCGCCGGCCCAAGGCCGCCAGCAGCGAGGGCCCCACCGCATGAACCGCCCGCTGCGCCGCGTCGCGCTCGCCTGCTTCGTGCTGTTCGGCCTGCTGCTGGTCAACGTCAACTGGGTGCAGGTCGTCAAGGCCGATGCCTACCGCGACGACCCGCGCAACAGCCGCGTGCTGCTGCGCACCTACGAGCGGGAGCGCGGCGCCATCGCGGTGCTCGCCGAGGCCGGCCGACGCGAGGCGGTCGCCGAGTCGACCCGCACCGAGGGCCCGCTGACCTGGCTGCGGCAGTACCCGGGCGGTCCCGCGTACGCGCACGTCACCGGCTACTACTCGCTGGTCTACGGGCGCAGCGGCGTGGAGCGGGCCGAGGACCGGGTGCTGTCCGGCGAGGACGACCGGCTGTTCGTGCGCCGGCTGTCCGACTACGTCACCGGCAACGCCCCCAAGGGCGGCACCGTCGTGCTGACGCTGGACCCGCAGGCGCAGCAGGCCGCCTACCGCGCCCTCGAGGGCAAGCGCGGCGCCGTCGTCGCGCTCGACCCGAGGACCGGCGCGGTGCTGGCCATGGTCAGCCGGCCGTCGTACGACCCGGCCAAGCTGAGCTCGTTCGAGCCGGCGCAGATCCGCGAGTACTACCAGCAGCTCAACGAGGCCGACGACGACCCGCTGCTCAACCGGGCGATCAGCCAGACCTACCCGCCCGGCTCGACCTTCAAGGTCGTCACCGCCGCGGCCGCGCTGGCCAAGGGCGGCGTCACGCCGGAGACGCAGATCCCGTCTCCGCGCCAGCTCGACCTGCCGCAGACCGACCGCAACCTGTCCAACTTCGGCGACAGCGCCTGCACCGGCGAGACCTCCACGCTGGCCGACGCGCTGCGCGTCTCCTGCAACACCGCCTTCGGCTCCCTCGGCCTCTCCCTCGGCGCCGAGGACCTGCGCGAGCAGGCGGAGGCGTTCGGCTTCAACGAGGGCGGGCTGCGGGTGCCGACCCGCGTCGCGACCAGCGTCTTCCCCAGCGACGAGGTGTCGCCGCCGAACCTCGCCTTCTCCGCCATCGGGCAGTACGAGGTGCGCGCCACGCCGCTGCAGATGGCGATGGTCGCCGCGGGCATCGCCAACGGCGGCGAGGTCATGAAGCCGCACCTGGTGAAGGAGGTCCAGTCGCCGGACTTCTCCGTGCTGGACCAGCCGGACCCCGAGGTGCTGAAGCGCGCCGTCGACGGCGACGTCGCCGACGAGCTGACCCGGATGATGGAGCTCGTGGTCAGCGACGGCAGCGGTGGCCGAGCGGCCATCGAGGGCATCCGCGTCGCGGGCAAGACCGGCACGGCGCAGGGCGCCGAGGGCGCAGCGCCCGACGTCTGGTTCATCGGCTTCGCCCCTGCGGACGACCCGCAGATCGCGGTCGCGGTGGTCGTGGAGGACGGCGGTCCGCTCGGCACCGCGGGCACCGGCGGAGCCGTGTCGGCACCCATCGCCGCCCAGGTCATGCGCGCGCTGCTGCGCCGATGACGGCCGGACGGTGACCACCGTCGACGTCCTGCTCGCCGACCGGTACCGGCTGGTGGAGCGGATCGCCTCCGGCGGCATGGGCGAGGTCTGGCGCGGCGAGGACACGCTGCTCGGCCGCACCGTCGCGGTGAAGACCCTCAAGACCGAGTACGTCGACGACCCGGACTTCCGGGCCCGCTTCCGGGCCGAGGCCCGGCACGCCGGTCGGCTCAGCCACGCCGGCATCGCGTCGGTCTACGACTTCGGCGAGACCGACGGGTCCGCCTGGCTGGTCATGGAGCTCGTGGACGGCGAGCCGCTGTCCAGCCTGCTGCGGCGGGAGAGCCCGCTGTCGGTCGACCGCACGCTCGACCTCGTGGCGCAGACCGCGACCGCGCTGCACGCCGCGCACACCGGCGGCGTGGTGCACCGGGACGTCAAGCCGGGCAACCTGCTCGTGCGGCCCGACGGCGTGCTGAAGGTGACCGACTTCGGGATCGCGTCGGCCACCGACGCGGTGCCCCTGACCCAGACCGGCTCCGTGGTCGGCACGGCCTTCTACCTGTCCCCGGAGCAGGCGGCCGGGCGCGGCGCCTCACCCGCCAGCGACGTCTACAGCCTCGGCGTCGTGGCGTACGAGTGCCTGTCGGGTCGCCGTCCCTTCCCCGGGGACAACCCGGTCGTCGTGGCCCTCGCGCACCTGCAGGCCGAGGTCCCACCGCTGCGCAGCTCGATCCCGGAGCCGGTGTGCGAGCTGGTGATGCGGGCGCTGGCCAAGGACCCCGCGGACCGCTTCACCAGCGCGGCCGACCTGGCCCGCCGCGCCACTGCCCTGCGCGCCGCCGTGACCGGCGGGCCGTGGGTGGAGCAGGACGACGGCGGGGCGCTCGACGTCGAGCCGCCGCCGGGGGTCCACCCCGACCCGCTGCCGCCGACCGGGCTGCTCCGGGTGCTCGAGCCGCTTCGTCCACCCGGCAGCCGGGCACGCTCCTCCCGCCGCGTGGTCACCGCGATCGCGGTGGTGCTCGCCCTGCTGGCTCTGGGCTTGGGACTGCAGGACGGTGGAGCGGCACCCGCCGAGCCGGCGGCGGCTGGTGGCACGTCGACGACCCCGCTGCCCCAGCCGGTGCGCGTCGCCGTCGACCCGGCGGGCTACCTCGGCAAGCCGGCAGCGCAGGTGCGCGCCGCCCTGGTCCGGCTCGGCCTGGTGCCGCGCCTGGCCTACGACGGTCGGGAGCGTCCGGTCGGTACGGTCAGCGGCGTGGAGCCTGCCGGTCAGCTCGCCGCGGGCAGCGGCGTCGTGGTGCACGTCGTGCCTGCGCCCCCTGCTGCGCCCGTGCGGGTCGCGCCGGTGGCGCCGCCCGCTCCCGAGGCGGCTGCCCCCGTCGTGGAGCAGCGCGCCGGCAAGCCGGGCAAGCGGAAGGGCAAGGGGAAGAGGTGACCGCGCCGCTGTCGCCGAGGGTGCTCGGCGGCCGGTACGAGCTCGGCGGCCCGATCGGCACCGGCGGCATGGCCGAGGTCTTCCGCGGCACCGACGTGCGGCTCGGCCGCGACGTGGCCGTCAAGGTCCTGCGCTCCGACCTCGCCCGCGACCCGTCGTTCCAGGCCCGCTTCCGCCGGGAGGCGCAGGCGGCGGCGTCGCTGAACGCCCCGTCCATCGTCTCGGTCTTCGACACCGGCGAGGACGACAGCGGCGTCCCGTACATCGTCATGGAGTTCGTCGACGGCCGGACGCTGCGCGACGTGCTGCTCGAGGAGGGCCGGCTGCTGCCGCAGCGGGCGCTCGAGGTGACCGC
>JAOPWK010000011.1 GCA_025965735.1 Frankiales bacterium | reverse complement strand
TCGTGTCGGCCGACGGCCGGGACGCCGCCCGCGCGGCAGCCTGGCGGGTGAAGCGGACGGACAACGAGGGCGTGCCGCCGAAGGACCCGCAGCCGCCGGCGCTCCCGGAGCAGGCGCACGACATGACAAACGGCGGGTGGGTCGACGGCTACCTGTCCGCCGTCGAGTGGCGCTTTTCCGCGGGGCGCTTCGACGTGCCGGGCGCCGCGACGGTGTGGACGCGGCTGAAGCACCCGCTGGTGCCGGACGAGGAGCCGAGCCCGCTGCAACGCGTCCTCGCGGTGGCAGACAGCGGCAACGGGCTGAGCAGCGAGCTGGACCTGACGCAGTGGCACTTCATCAACCCGGAGCTCACCGTGCACCTGCACCGCGAGGCGGTCGGCGAGTGGGTCTGCGTCGACGCGCAGACCGCGATCTCCTCCGGCGGAGCGGGCCTGGCGACCACGCGGCTGTCCGACCAGCAGGGGCCGGTCGGGGTCGGCGCACAGAGCCTGCTCGTCGCACCGCGCTAGCGCTGCGCGCGCGGCAGCCCGAAGCGGGTCGTGGGCAGCACCGCCTGCACCGGCTCCGCCTCCTCTGCAGGCCGCACCGCGTCAGCGGGCACCCACCGCAGGTGGTTCAGGCCGGCCCCGCGGCTGACCTGCACGTAGCGACGGTCGCCGCGGCGAGCCAGCAGCAGCGCGGGGGCGCGGTCCACGGCGACGAGGGCGGGCGGGGTGAGCATCTCGAGGCGCACGGGTCGACTCCTTGTCCAGGCTCGACCCTCCGCCGCGGAACCTAGCGCCGATCAGCAAGATCAGGCGGCTCCTAGCCGGCGTACTCCCAGTGCCAGGGCTCCGGCATGCCGCCGCCCGGCTCGGCCCACGCCGGGTGCACCCAGCCGAAGCGTCCGGCGTTCGCCTTGAGCCACCGGTAGGTGCTCGAACCGAAGCGCTCGCCGCCGCAGCCGATGTCGACCGCCACGCCGAGGCCGTGCCGGCTGGTGCCGGGGACGGCGGCCAGCCGCGGCTTGCGCCGGAAGACGCTGACCTGCCCGGCGTAGGACCGGTAGGAGTCGTTGACGCAGAGGCGGGCGCCGCGATCGTCCAGCGCCGCTGCCGTCATCCGGTTGAAGGCGGCTGCCGCATCAGCGCGCAGGGCGTGTCCGGGCGCCCCCTCCAGCGGGCACAGCACCGACCGGTCCAGGAAGCCGTTCGCGGCACCGCGGGTGCTGCCGCCGTCGCAGGTGGCGACGACCGACCCGGTCCGGCTGCGGGTCGCGCGCCGCTGGGCGCCCTGCAGCCGGGAGGAGGCGTCGGCCAGCTTCTTCGCCGAGCGCTCCGCCTGAGACCGCAGCGCCTCGACCCGTGAGGCCAGCGCCCGCTCCTTGGCGGCCGCCTCGGCGGTGAGCTGCTCGACGCTGCGCACCGCGCCCTGCGCGCGCACCCGTGCGGCGGTCGCCTGGCGCAGGACCTCCGTGCTGCTGCCCTGCGCGCGGGCGAGGTCGGCCCGCGCCACCATCGCCCCGACGAAGCCGTCAGGCGTGCCGGTGAGGGCGAGCGCGAGGCCGTCCGGGACCGGTGACCGGTACGCCGCGGCGGCGAGGGCGCGCAGCCTGGTCTTGGCCTCGTCCGACTGCGCCGTCGCCGTCCCGGCGTCACGGCGAGCCCGCTCCAGCGACCGCTGCACCTTGCCGAGCGCCGCCTGCTCGCGCTCCAGCTTGCGGGTGCCCTCGCTCAGGACGCGGGCGGTCCGCTCCACCTCGACGCGTACTGCGGCCACCTCGCGGCGGGCCTGCGCCACGGGGTCCGCGGCCTGCGCGCCGGTGGGCACCGGGAGCAGCGGGAGACCGACTGCGAGGGCGAGGACGGTGCTCGCGCGGCGCAGGGAGAACACCCGTGGAACGCTAGGGGCGGACGGCCTCCGGACCCGGCAGGCGCGCCAGGCTCGCGACCGCCGCGGCCAGCGAGAGGGCGCCCGCGGCGGCCGTCACGGCGAGCCCCGCGGTCGGGCCGACGTGGTCCACGAGCAGACCGGCGGCCGCACTGCCCAGCGCTGCCCCGCCGAAGATCATGCTGCTGTTCCAGGCGAAGGCCTCGGTCGTCGTGCCGGCCGGCGCGGACTCCCCGAGCAGCACGGAGTTGCACGCGCTGAACGGCGCGATCGCGAGGCCGTACACGAACAGCGCGACCCCCATCGAGGTCGGTCCCGGCGCCAGCAGCGGCAGCAGCGTGCCGACGGTGAGGGCGGCGACGAGCACCGGCAGCTGGCGCCGGTGCGGCGTGGCCAGGTGCAGCCCGCCGTAGACGAGGCCGCCGACGATGGAGCCGAACGCCCAGACGGCCAGCAGCAGCCCGGCCGCCGCGGGCCGTCCGCCCTGCCCCTCGACGAACGCGGGCAGCGACACCTCGATGGCGCCGAACCCGGCTCCGATGCCGGCGACGGTGAGCAGCAGCGCCCGCACCGCTGGGGAGGTGAGCGGGCCGAAGCGGCTGCCGTGCGGGGTGTCGTGCGGCACGACCGCCCGCACCGCAGGAGTGGCGACCATCGCCACGCCGCCGACCGTCGCGAGCAGGGAGGCCGCCACGACGGCGGCTCCCGGGTGGACCGTCGCGGTGAGCACCGCGGTGAGCAGCGGCCCGATGACGAAGCAGAGCTCGACGACCACCGACTCCAGCGAGTACGCCGTGGCGCGCAGCGGTCCCTCGAGCAGCGAGCCCCACAGCGCCCGCATCACCGGGCCGTGCGGCGGCACGCTCGCGCCACCGAGGACGGCCGGAAGCAGCAGCGCCCAGGTCGGCGCGCCCGCGACCGACAGCGCGACCAGGGCGCCGAGCGCCACGGGGTGGACGGCGGCGGTGAGCAGCAGCGCGGGGACCGGGCCGGTGCGGTCGGCGGCGCGGGCCCGCGACGGGCCGAAGACGCCGAAGGCCAGCGCGTAGGCGGCGGAGACCAGGCCTGCGGCGGCGTACGAGCCGGTGCTGTCCCGGACCAGCAGGAGCAGCGCCAGCGTGGTCATGCCGAGGCCGAGCCGGCCCACGATGCTGGACACCAGCGGCAGGGCGGTACCGCGGCCGCGCAGCACCGAGGCGTACCGACCCAGCACCGTCACCGGCGCCACGCTAGCGAGCGACGCCCACGTACTCCCAGTGCCAGGCCTCGGGCTTGCTGCCGCTCTGCTGCGCCCACGCCGGGTGGATCCAGCCGAACTTCCAGGCGTTCAGCTGCATCCAGCGGTGCGGCTCGGAGCCGAAGCCCTGCACGCCGCAGCCGAGGTCGAGCGCGAGGCCCCAGCCGTGCTGGCTGCGCCCGGGGGTCGCGGCGAGGGTGGGCTTGCGGCGGAAGACGTCGACCTGCTCCGGGTAGCTCCGGTAGGAGTCGGTGATGCACAGGGCCTGACCGGTGCTGGCGATGCGCGCGCGGTTGAGGGCGTCGAAGGCACGCGCCGCGTCGGTCCGCAGCCGGTGGCCCGGCACGGTGTCCACCGGGCACAGGCTCGCGTCGGACAGGAAGCCGTTGGCCTCGCCGTAGCTGCTGGGCGGCTGGCACAGACCCCCGCCGCCGCCCATGGACCCGACGTACGGGATGCCGGCGGCCGCGGCCTGCATGGCGCGCTGGGCGGCCATGGCGGCGGCCTGCTGCTGTGCGGCGAGGCGCAGCCCCGCCAGGCGGGCGGCCTCGGCGGCACGCGCTTGGATGAGCTTCGCGCCGGCGGCCTGCAGGTCCGCGGTGAGCTTGGTGGTCCTTGCGGCCAGCTCCTGGCGCTGCAGCTCGAGCGCCTGCCGCTGCGCGAGGGCCTTGCGCCGCAGGGCGTCTGAGCGCTCCAGCGCCTTGCCGGCGCCGGCCTGCTGCGCGGCGAGGTCGCGCGTGAGGTCGTTGCGCGAGACGCCGACCCGGTTGACCGAGCGCTGCACGTAGGCCAGCTGCGACAGCGCTCCGGGATCGCCGGACATCAGCGCGGTGACCATCGGCGGGACGCCGCCCTTGTAGGCGGCGCGGGCCAGGCCCTGCAGGGCGGTACGGGACTCGGACTCGGCGGCGACCAGCGCGTCACGGTCGGCCCGCGCGGCGAACTGCTGCTGCGTCACCGACCCCAGCGCCGTCTCGGCCTCCTCGTACGCCTGGGCGTCCTTGGCCAGCTGCGCACCCACGCGGTCGATCTCGGCGGAGAGTCGCGCGACCTGCTCCTTGAGCGTGTCCGACGTCGAGGTGGCCGTGCGCGGCGCGGCGGCCACCGGTGCCTGCAGCCCTGCCGTGCCGACCGCGAACGCCGACAGCAGCGCGCAGCCGAGGACGCGCACGCGCATGGAGGGAACCGCTCTCTCGGTCAGGGTGGACGGGGGACCACGGACTGCTTCGACGCGAACGCGCCCGGGCTGAAGCGGGCGGGGGTGGGAAGGTCATCGCCGTGCCCGGTCATGACGTCGCCTTCGTCCTCGGTGGTGGCGGCGTGCTCGGCTCCGGCGAGGTGGGGATGCTGCGCGCGCTGCTGGAGGCCGGCATCACCCCGGACCTCGTGGTGGGGACGTCGATCGGCGCCCTGAACGGCGCCTTCCTGGCGTCCGACCCGCGGGTCGAGACGACGGTGCGGCTGGCCGAGCTGTGGCGGCAGCTGTCGGCCGAGGGCGGGGTGTTCAGCGGCTCGATCGCGGCCCGGGTCGGCCGGGCGGTGCGCACGCAGACCCACCTGCACGGACGCGGCCCGCTGCGCCAGCTGCTCGCCGAGCACCTCCCGGTGGAGCGCATCGAGGACCTGCCGGTGCCCTTCCAGTGCGTCGGCGCCTCCATCGAGCGAGCGGCCGAGCACTGGTTCACGTCCGGTTCCCTGAGCGATGCGATCATGGCCTCGTGCGCGGTGCCCGGCCTGCTGGCGCCGGTGCGGATCGGCGACGAGCACTTCCTCGACGGCGGCCTGGTGAACTCGATCCCGGTGAGCCGCGCGGTCGAGCTCGGCGCGCGCACGGTCTACGTGCTGCAGGTGGGGCGCATCGAGCGGCCGCTCGCGCCGCCGACGCGGCCGTGGGAGGTCGCGCTGGTGGCCTTCGAGATCGCCCGTCGGCACCGGTTCGCCGCCGACATGGCGCGGCTGCCCGAGGACGTCGTCGTGCACGTGCTGCCGACCGGCGACGAGGTGCCCGAGGGGCTCAAGGCGCTGCGCTACAAGGACGCCCGGCGGGTCGGCCGTCGTGTGGAGCGGGCGCATGCGGCGACCACGTCGTACCTGGCGAACCTGTGAGCGGAGCTGTCCTCGGGTGGGCCGCGAGGCACGAGCGGATGCGTACGCCGGCTGCGGAGCGAGCCGAGGTGAAGCTGTGAACGTGCCCCTCCCGCCCACCTGGGTGCGCCGGCCGTTGTCGCTGCTCGTCGTGGTCGGGCTTGCCGTCGCCGCCACGCTGCTGCCGCTGCTCGTGCTGGTGGCCATCGGGCTGTCGCTCGTGATCCCCGGCCGGTGGCGGGTGCTGCGGCTGCTGGCGTTCGTGCTGGTCTACCTGCTGCTCGAGTGCGTCGGGCTGGCCGTCGCTTTCGTGCTCTGGGTGGCCAGCGGCTTCGGCTGGAAGCTGCGCTCGCCGGCGTTCCAGAAGGCGCACTACGCCGTGCTGCACGGCCTGCTCATGGAGGTGCTGCTCACCGCGCGGGTGCTGTTCCACCTCGAGATCGTGGACGACGACGTCTCGTGGTCGCCCCTCGACGACGGCGTGCCCGGCTCGACGAACGCGATGGTCGTGCTCAGCCGGCACGCCGGCCCCGGCGACTCGCTGCTCCTCGTCCGCACGCTGATGGACCGCGACCACCTGCGCCGCCCGCGCATCGTCCTCAAGGACACGCTGCAGTGGGACCCGCTGCTGGACGTCTACCTCAACCGGCTGCCGAACGCCTTCATGACCAGCGGCCGCAAGGACATGCCGCAGCGCGTCGCCGACCTCGCGCGCGACCTCGGCGAGGAGGACGCGCTGCTCATCTTCCCGGAGGGCGGCAACTTCACCGCAGGCCGCCGGCTCAAGGCGATCGACCGGCTGCGCGGCAAGGGCATGCTCGAGCAGGCCAGCCGGGCCGAACAGATGCAGCACCTGCTGCCGCCCCGCCCGGGCGGCGTCGCTGCAGCGCTGGAGGCCGCGCCGCACGCGGACGTCGTCTTCGTCGGCCACACCGGGCTGGAGCACCTGTCGACGGCCGCCGACCTGTGGGACGGCCTGCCGATGGACAGCACCGTGCGCCTGCGCTGGTGGTTCGTCCCTGCCGACGAGGTGCCGCGGGAGCGCGACGCCCAGGAGGAGTGGCTGTACGAGCGGTGGGCCGAGATCGACGACTGGGTGGCGTCGCACCGGACGGCCTGACGCCTGCGCCGGGTGCGGCAGCGTCGGTAGGGTCGCGCCAGGGAGGAGTTGGAGAGCGGCCATCTCCAGTCGCCTTGAAAGCGACCAGTCGGGACCTCTCGGCTCGTGGGTTCAAATCCCACCTCCTCCGCCAGCTCAGGTCTCCACCCACAGGCAGAACGGGTGACCGGCCGGGTCCAGGTGCACCCGCACGTCGTCCTGCGGCTGGTGCTCGGCCAGCACCGCGCCGAGGGACCGCGCGTACGCCCCCGCCTGCTCCAGGTCGTCCACCTGTACCTCCAGGTGGACCTGCATCTGCTGGTCGCCGACACCGCCCGGCCACACCGGCGGGACGTGCTCGGGCTCCAGCTGGCAGGCGATCGCCACGTCGCAGTCCGGCGAGCGCAGCACCACCCAGTCCGGCTCGCGCCGGTCCACCTGCCAGCCGAGGAGCGCGGCGTAGAAGTCGGCCAGCGCCTCGGGGTCGGGCGCGGACAGGGTCACCGTCGTCAGCGTCAGGCGCACGTCCGGATCCTGCCCGCGACAGGCAGGATGGTCCACGACCGGTGACCAGCCGGCCGGGACGAGGAGGACCGTGCGCACCGGCCAGCTGCTCGCCACGTGGGCGCAGGCACGGCAGCGGGCGTACGAGGCGGCCGCGCCGCTCGCTGGTGAGGCCCGCCCGCTCAGCGCGTGCGCCGGCACGGTCCTCGCGGCGCCGCTCGTGGCCAGGTCGCCGCTGCCGCCGTACGACGTGTCGGCCATGGACGGCTTCGCCGTCGCCGGCCCCGGCCCGTGGCGGCTGCTCGGGGAGGTGCTGGCCGGCGCGACCTGGGGCGCGTCGCTGACCGACGGCACCGCGGTGGGCATCGCCACGGGGGCCCTGCTGCCGCCGGGCTGCACCGCGGTGCTGCAGGTGGAGCGCGCGCAGGTGGGGGACGGGCTGGTGCGCGGCGAGGTGGAGCCGGGCCGGCACGTGCGTCGGGCGGGCGAGGAGTGCGCCGCCGGGGAGCACCTGCTGGACGCCGGGAGCGCCGTGACGGCAGCCGTCCTCGGGCTGGCCGCCGCCTGCGGGCACGACGCGCTGGACGTGCACCCACGGCCGCGGGTGGCCGCCCTCGTGACGGGCGACGAGCTGCTCGCCAGCGGCCTGCCGCACGCCGGCCGGATCCGGGACGCCCTCGGTCCGCAGCTGCCGCTGCTGGTCGCTGCGCACGGCGGCGACGTCGTGGAGCTGGCGCACCTGCCGGACGAGGAGGCGCTGCTGCGCCAGGCGGTCGAGGCGGCGTCGTGCGACGTCGTCGTCATCACCGGCGCCACCTCCGTCGGGCCGGCCGACCACCTGCGCCCGGTGCTGACCGCCCTCGGGGCTGAGCTGCTCGTCGACGGCGTCGCCTGCCGCCCGGGCCACCCGCAGGTGCTGGCTCGGCTGCCCGACGGCCGCTTCGTGGTGGGGCTGCCTGGCAACCCGCTGGCCGCGCTGGTCGCCACCGTCACCGTCCTGGGCCCGCTGCTGGCCGCTCTCGCCGGGCGCGGCCTGAGGCACGCCACGGCGCTGCTGGGGGAGGAGCTGCGGGCAGCGCCGGACAGCACCCGGCTGGTCCCGGTACGCCTCGACGGCACGCACGCCCACCCGGTCCGGCACACCGGGTCCGGCATGCTCCGCGGGGCCGCGGAGGCGGACGCGCTGGCGGTGGTGCCCCCGGGACCGAGCCTGCAGGCGGGCGACGCGGTCGAGATCCTGCCGCTCCCCTAGCGCGCGCCTACGAGGGCGGGCCGCCGGAGGTACGGTCGCCGGACCCGTTCTTGTGCCGAGGGGACAGAAGTGGCCGTCAGCACGCCCTGGTCCAGCCTGCCGCCCGACATGGGTGCGAAGGTCCGCCCGTACCTCAGCGACGTCGTCGACGAGGTGATCGCCAGCATCCCGTCCGAGGTGCCCAGCTACGCGCGGCCGCTGGAGGGCCGGTTCGGGCAGGGCGTCCGGATGGGCGTCGAGGTCGCCCTCGGGCGCTTCCTCGACCTGCCTGGCACCGAGAGCCCGGCGCTGGCCCCGGACGAGCGCGGGCTCTACCTCGCGCTCGGCAAGGGCGAGCTGCTGCAGGGGCGCAGCCTCGAGGCGCTGCTCGCCGCCTACCGGGTGGGCGCCCGGGTGGCCTTCCGGCGGTTCGCCGCCCTGGCCGGTCAGATCGACCCGGCGCTGCTCATGCCGCTGGCCGAGTCGGTCTTCGCCTACATCGACGAGCTCTCCGCCGTGAGCGCCGAGGGCTACGCCGCCGAGCAGTCCCGCCGCGCGGGCGAGTCGGACCGCCGCCGCAGCGAGCTGCTGACGCTGCTGCTGAGCGGCTCCGCCGACGCCCCCTCGGTGACGGCGGCGGCCGCGGCGGCCGGCTGGACCGTGCCGGCGGAGGTGCTGGTGCTCGTCGTGGAGGAGGAGCGCGGCGGCGGGCTCAGCACCCGGCTCGGCCCCGACTCGCTGGTGGCGCCGTACGGCGGGGAGGTCGTCGCGCTCGTGCCGGCCAGCCGCAAGCGGGAGTCGCTGCGCGGCAGCCTGACCGGCTGGCGCGCCGGCGTCGGTCCGGCCCGGCCCTGGGGGGCGGTGCCGGCGAGCCTGCGGCTGGCCCAGCAGGCGGCCGGACTGCTGGCGCGGGGGCTTGTGGAGGGCGATCCCGTCTTCGCCGACGAGCACCTGGCCGACCTGGTGGTGCACCGCGACCCGGAGCTGGTCGCCTCGCTGGCCGCCGTGCGCCTCGGCCCGCTCGAGGAGCTGCGGGACAGCTCGCGCGAGCGCTTCGCGGAGACGCTGCTGGCATGGCTGCAGCACCGCGGGGAACGGCAGCACGTGGCAGCCGCCCTGCACGTGCACCCGCAGACGGTCGGCTACCGGCTGGGCAAGCTGCGCGAGATGTTCGGGGCGGTGCTCGACGACCCGCAGGGGCGCTTCGAGCTGGAGCTGGCGTTGCGGGGGCAGCTGTCGCGGCGGTGACGGTGATCACGCCACTTGACATGTGACATCAATGCTGTCACGTTCCTGCTCATGATCCAGACAACGCTCCTGCTCGCTGCCGAGCCCAAGCCCGCCGGAGGCGCCGCGCTCGGCGAGGTCTTCGCCGCCACCGCCGGCGTGGGCTTCGTGACGCTGCTGCTCCTCGGCCTGGCCGTCGCGCACCGCACCCGCCGCACCACGGTGCTGGCCCGCTTCGCGGACGCGGTCGGCCGGCGCACCGGACGCCCCGGCTGGGTGGCGCTGCCGGCCGTCATGGTCGCGCTGTCGCTGATCACGGCGCTGTTCGGGATGCTCTGGGACATCTCGCTGCACATCGGCCGCGGCCGCGACGAGGGCCCGCTGGCCAACCCGGCGCACTACTTCATCCTCGTCGGCCTGTTCCTCGTCTTCGCCGCCGGGATGCTCGCCGTGGTCCTCCCGCTGGACGAGAAGCCGGGCCCGGCGTCGGTGAAGATCACCAAGCACTGGCACGCCCCGGTCGGCGGCATCCTCATCGCCGCCTCGGGCTTCTACGCGCTGATCGGCTTCCCGCTCGACGACGTCTGGCACCGGCTGTTCGGCCAGGACGTGACGCTGTGGGGCCCGACCCACCTGATGCTCATCACCGGCGCCGGCCTGTCGCTCATCGGCCAGCTCGTGCTCGAGCAGGAGGGCCACGCCGCCACCGCCGGGACCGGCGTCAAGGAGGCCGCCAAGCCGATCGTGCTCTGGGGCCTGCGCGTCGCCGCACTCGGCGGCATGCTCATCGGCCTGTCGGTCTTCCAGGCGGAGTACGACTTCGGTGTCCCGCAGTTCCGCCTCGTCCTCCAGCCGATGATGATCGCCGGTGCCGCCGGGCTCGCGCTGGTCGCCGCTCGTCTCGTCGGCGGCCGGGGTGCGGCGCTGGGCGCGGCCATCTTCTTCCTCACGCTGCGCGGCGTCATCAGCCTCATCGTCGGCCCGGCGCTGGGCGAGCCCACGCCGTCGCTGCCGCTCTACCTCGGCTCCGCGATCCTCATCGAGCTGCTCGCCCTGACGCCGCTGCTGCGCAGCCCGATGGCCTTCGGCGCCGTCGGCGGCCTGCTCATCGGCACGCTCGGCTCGGTCACCGAGGCGATCTGGTCGTACGTCGCGATGCCGCTGCCGTGGACCTCGGACATGCGCGTCGAGGGCCTGCTCATGACCGTGCCCGTGGCGGTCGCCGCCGGCCTGTGCGGCGCGCTGCTGAGCATGGGCGTGCAGGGCCGGCTGCCGCGGCCGGCGCTCTCGCGCACCGTCCTCGTGGCGAGCCTGCTGGTGCTGACCGCCTCCGTCGGGAACGGCCTGTACGCCACCGTGCCGGAGGGCGCCGAGGCCACCGTCGCGCTCACGCCGGCCGGTGAGGGCATGGCCAACGCCGAGGTCACCCTCGACCCGGCGTCGGTCGCCGACGACCCGTCCTGGGTCCAGCTGACCGCCTGGCAGGGCGGCGGTCTGGTGGTCGACCGCCTCGAGCGCACCGGCCCCGGCACCTACCGCTCCACCGAGCCCGTCCCGGTCGACGGCGACTGGAAGACGCTGCTGCGCGTGCACGACGGGCGCACCCTGGCGGCCACGCCTGTCTTCCTCCCGGAGGACGTCGCGATCGACGCCGAGGAGGTCCCGGCGGAGGCCACCAGCACCCGTGGCTTCGTCCCCGAGATCACGCTGCTGCAGCGCGAGCGCGACCTGGACGCACCCGGCTGGCTGTGGGCGGCGAGCAACGCCGTCGTGCTGGTGCTGTCGCTCGCGCTGATCCTGGCGCTGGCGTGGGGCGTCGGCCGGCTGTCCCGCCGCATCACCCCCGGCACGTTCGACGACGAGAGCCCGATCGCTGCGCAGGAGCAGGGCCTGCCGCACCGCGGCGGCGCGCTGCGGCCCGGAGTGGCATGACCTACGACGTCGTCCTCGCCCACCACCCGCTGGTGACGGCACTGCCCTTCGTGGTGCCGGCGTGCATCGTGGTCGGGCTGATCGGCGCAATCATCTGGCGGGACCGGCGCGAGGACCGCGTTGACCGCTGAGCCCGCCCCCGGCGACCTCACCGTCGACCAGCTGGCGCAGCGGGTCGGGATGACGGTGCGCAACGTCCGGGCGTACGCCGCCCGCGGCCTGCTCCCGGCGCCCCGGCTCGTCGGGCGGACCGGGTACTACGGCAGCGACCACGTGGCCCGCCTGACGCTGGTGCGCGACCTGCTCGCGCAGGGCTACACCCTGGCGGCTGTGCAGAAGTCGGTGCCCGGCGACGCGAGCCCGCTCGCACTGCACCGCGCGCTGATGGCGCCGTTCCAGCCCGAGGCGCCGCAGGAGACCGACCTCGCGACGCTGGCCGCGCGCGCCGGCGGCACCGACCTCGAAGCCACCCGCGCCGTCGCCGTGGAGCTGGCTCGCATGGGCGTGGTGGAGCTGCTGGACGACGACCGGCTGCGGGTGCTCGACCCGCCGCTGCTCGACGCGGGCGTGCGCGGCGTGCGGCTCGGCCTGCCGGCGCCCGAGCTGGTCGCGGCGCAGCAGCAGGTGGTCGAGCTGGTCGAGCAGGCGGCCGAGGCCTACGTCCGGATGTTCCGCGAGACCGTCTGGGCCGAGTTCGTCGCCGACGGGCTGCCCGCAGAGGGGTGGCCGCGCATCCAGACGGTGGTCGAGGGGCTCCAGCCGGTGGCCGCGCAGGCGGTGCTGGCCAGCTTCCGCAGCGCCATGGCGGCGGCTGTCGCCGAGGAGGTCGAGAACGTGCTCGGCGCCGCCGGGTGACCTGTCCCGAAAACGGCGCTCTCGCCCGGTCGCTGCACTAGCCTCGACGCATGGACGCGCTCGCCGGGCCGTACCTCGCCGCGGCCGCCCTGCTCGTCGCCGCGGGCGGCGCAAAGCTGATCGACCCGCTGCCGCTGGTCCGCGCACTCCGCTCCGTCGGACTTCCGGCCCCCGCTCCGCTCGTGCGGGCCGGCGCCGCCGCCGAGCTGCTGCTCGGCCTGCTGGCCGCCGCCACCGGCTCGCGCCT
>JAOPWK010000003.1 GCA_025965735.1 Frankiales bacterium | reverse complement strand
CCTGGGTCGCTTCGGGGAGCGCCCGGACAACCCGACCCTGCTCGACCGGCCCTACTGGGTCGGCTGGCTGGTCCTGGTCGTGCTGGTCGCGGCCGTCGTGCTCCTGCTGGACCCCGTCCGGCGTGCGGTGGGTCGGGGTGGTCGGCGACCCGGGCCCCGCGACACCGGGGGGCCGCGTCAGCCGTAGACGGGTGCGAGCACCAGGCCGACCACACCGAGGAGGGTGCCCGCGCTGGCGATCCACACCGGGAGACGTCCGGGCGGTCCGTCGGCGTGCCGCGAGGGCAGCAGCACCAGCACCACCGACAGCAGGCACAGCAGGCCCGCCAGGCCGCCGCAGGTGATCGCCGAGCCGGGGCCCCTCCCCGTGCCCACGTGCATGCCGGCGACGACGAAGCAGGCCGCCGAGGCGAGGGCGGCGAGCCCGATGCTCGGCCAGGTGATCTCCCGCCCGCGGCGCAGCAGCGCGGCCAGGGCCAGGAGCAGGCCCACGCCCAGCACCAGGACCACCGTCGTGCCCAGCGTCCCCATGCCTGACCGACCTCTCCTCGTGCGTGCCGCCGGCGCCTGACGACACCCACCCGCCCTACGTCTACAGCATCGGTGGTGCCGGCCGCCCCACCGCCACCCGGGGGTGGAGCGGGCGGGGCCCCGTCGGCCACACTGAGCCGGGTGAGGCACACCGAGTTCTGGGCACGGATGGAGCGGGCGCTGGGTCGCGCCTACGCCCGGTCGTGGGCCGAGCAGCACGTGATGAGCGAGCTCGGCGAGCGCACCGCCACCGAGGCCCTCGAGGCGGGCGTGCCGCCCCGCACCGTGTGGCGGGTGGTGTGGTCCGAGCTCGGGCTTCCGGGCACCGAGCGCTGAGCAGCTGCGGGCCTGCCGGTCCCGGCGTGTCCGGCGTGCGTCGAACACATGTTCGTACTACCGTCGGTGTCCACAGGCGGGTCCGGGACCCAGGTTCTCCACAGGCCAGCACGACGCCCACGGCGTTGTCGGTGCCGGCACCTAACGTCTGGCGAGACATCAGGTCAGGCAGTGCTCCGGGATCCGGGGCGCACGACACACGAGGGACGATCACCATGGCCGCATCGGGCAGCACCAAGCAGGAGAGCAACCGCGAGAAGGCGCTCGACGTCGCTCTGGGCAACATCGAGAAGCAGTTCGGCAAGGGCTCGGTGATGCGCCTGGGCGACGAGACCCGCGCACCGCTGGAGATCATCCCGACCGGTGCGATCTCCCTCGACATCGCGCTGGGCCTCGGTGGCCTGCCGCGCGGTCGTGTCGTGGAGATCTACGGCCCGGAGTCCTCGGGAAAGACGACGGTGGCCCTGCACGCGGTCGCCAACGCCCAGCGCCTGGGCGGCATCGTGGCCTTCATCGACGCCGAGCACGCCCTCGACCCGGAGTACGCCCAGCGCCTGGGCGTCGACACCGACGCGCTGCTGGTCTCCCAGCCCGACTCCGGTGAGCAGGCCCTGGAGATCGCCGACATGCTGATCCGCTCGGGTGCGCTCGACCTGATCGTCATCGACTCGGTGGCGGCGCTGGTGCCCCGTGCCGAGATCGAGGGCGAGATGGGTGACAGCCACGTCGGTCTCCAGGCCCGTCTGATGAGCCAGGCGCTGCGCAAGATGACCGGTGCGCTCAACAACTCCGGCACCACCGCGATCTTCATCAACCAGCTCCGCGAGAAGATCGGCGTCATGTTCGGCTCGCCGGAGACCACGACCGGTGGCAAGGCGCTGAAGTTCTACGCCTCGGTCCGCATCGACGTCCGCCGCATCGAGACGCTCAAGGACGGCACCGACGCGGTCGGCAACCGCACCCGCGCCAAGATCGTCAAGAACAAGATGGCCCCGCCCTTCAAGCAGGCCGAGTTCGACATCATCTACGGCGTCGGCATCAGCCGCGAGGGCTCGCTGGTCGACATGGGCGTCGAGCACGGCATCGTCCGCAAGAGCGGCGCTTGGTACACCTACGAGGGCGACCAGCTCGGCCAGGGCAAGGAGAACGCCAGGTCCTTCCTGCGCGACAACCCCGACCTCGCCGACGAGATCGAGAAGCGCATCAAGGAGAAGCTCGGCGTCGGCGCGGTGCTCGACGCCGACGAGCTCGCCCCCGTGCCCGTCGACCTCTAGCCGGTCGTGCCCTTCCCCTCGCGGCCGCCGTCGTCCTCAGCACGAGGACGAGGCGGCCGCGAGGCGCGTCCGGAGCAGGACGCCCCGCCGGCGGACCCGGTGGAGCGGGCGCGCCAGATCTGCCTGAACCAGCTCGAGTACGCACCGAGGACCCGCGCGGAGCTGGCCGGCGTGCTGCGCAAGAAGGGCGTCGAGGACGACGTCGCCGAGCAGGTGCTCAGCCGGTTCGCCGAGGTCGGGATGATCGACGACGCGCTGTTCGCGCAGATGTGGGTGACCTCCCGGCACCGCGGCAAGGGGCTGGCGAGCCGAGCGCTGTCGCAGGAGCTGCGCCGCAAGGGTGTCGCCGACGAGACCGCGGCCGAGGCGGTGGCCGCGCTCGACCCGGTGCGCGAGCTGGCCACCGCCCGGGCGCTCGTCGACCGCCGGCTGCGGACGACCACCGGCCTGCCTGTGGACGCCCGCGTGCGGCGGCTCGCCGGGATGCTCGCCCGCAAGGGCTACCCGGCCGGCACCGCCTTCCGCGTCGTCCGCGAGGCGTTGGCCGCGGAGGGCGAGGAGGCCGAGCTGTCCTTCGACGAGCTGCAGGCGCTGGAGGACTGAGGCTGTCCCGGTGCGCTCCCTCGTGGTGGAGTGCGGGCGGAGGTGGTGCTCATGTGGTGGGCGTTCTGGCGTCGGGACCGCTCGCGAGCGCAGGCGCCCGAGGACCCGCCGGTGGCGCCGACCCGGTCGTCGCGCCCGCCCGTGGAGGGCGAACCGGACGAGGACCGTCGGCCGACCCGGGCCTTCTCCGGCGCCTCGCCGCAGCCGGGCAGCCGTGCGCGTGAGCTGCCGGGAGAGGTGGACGTCAGTGACCGCGTGTCCCTGTCCTCGGATGGCCTGGCGCTGGACATGACGGGCGTGCGTGCCGACGTCGTGGCGCTCGTGCGTGCCGCGGTGACGCGCGACCGCGCGGCCGCCGCCGAGGTGCTGCGGCAGCTGGACGCGCGCGGCCAGGACGAGCCCGGGATGGCCTCGATCGCCGCCATGGCCGCACTGGGGGACCGGCTCGTCCTCGCCAGCGGGTTCCAGCCGGAGACGATGCCGACCGGAGCGACGGGATCGGCCGAGGTGGTGGCGCAGGGCGACACCGTCGCCGTCCGCGCCGACAGGCTGCTGCGGGCGGTCGCGCCGCACGCCTCGCGCGACCTGGTGCGGCTGGTGGTGCGCTTCGCCTGCGGCGTGCCGGAGCAGGACCCGGCGGTGGCGCACCTGGTGGACGCGCCGTCGCACGACCTGACGCTGGTGGCAGCCGTGCTGCTGGCGCAGACCGTCCTGGACGGGCAGGGCGACGAGAGGGCGCTGGCGGAGGAGCTGGAGGACCTGCTGCCGGGCTGAGGCGGGAGCGTCGACTGCCGGCTGCGGCTGGACCGTCTCCGGGGACCTGCCGGCGGGGCGGCCGCGGGTAGCCGCCGCACGCCGGGGGCAGGACCAGCGCATGACCGCCACGACCCCCGCGGCCGCCACCCGGCTGCCCGACGCGCTGCAGGCCCTGCGCGACGAGGTGGACGCCGTCGGCTTCGGGCTGCCCACCCCGGACCGGGACGCGGCGCGCAAGGCCGCGCGCGCGGTCGTGGACCAGGTGGACGACTACCTGCTCCCGCGCCTGAAGGACCTGGACGCCCCGCTGCTCACCGTCGTCGGCGGGTCGACCGGCGCGGGCAAGTCGACCCTCGTGAACAGCGTGCTCGGCGCGACGGTCACCGTGCCCGGCGTCCTGCGGCCGACCACTCGCGCACCGGTCCTCGTCTGCGCCCGGGCTGACCTCCCGTACTTCGCCGACGAACGCGTCCTGCCCGGTCTGGCACGCACCACCGGGGTCGGCCCCGACGCCGGACCCGGCGCGATCCGGCTCGTCGCCCGCGACGACCTGCCCGCGGGTCTTGCGCTGCTGGACGCCCCGGACGTGGACTCCGTCGTCGAGGCCAACCGCGAGCTGGCCGGGCAGCTGCTCGCGGCCGCCGACCTGTGGGTGTTCGTCACGACCGCCGCCCGCTACGCCGACGCCGTCCCGTGGGACGTCCTGAAGACCGCACAGGAGCGCGGCACCGCGCTCGCCGTGGTGCTGGACCGGGTACCGCCCGAGGCCGTCACCGAGGTCCGCGACGACCTCGCCGGGATGCTCAGCCGGGGTGGGCTGGACAGCGCGCGGCTGTTCGTCGTCGAGGAGCGGCCGCTGGTCGACGGCTTCCTGCCGGACGACCAGGTGGCCCCGCTCCGCGACTGGCTGCACGCGCTCGCCGCCGACCAGGAGCAGCGCGCCGCCGTCGTCCGCCAGACGCTGTCCGGCGCCCTCGACAGCCTGACCCAGCGGGTCGGCAGGCTTGCCATCGCCGTCGACGCGCAGGACGCCGCAGCCGCAGCGCTCCGCGATGCGGCCGCCGCCTCGTACGAGCAGGCGAAGTCCGGGGTCGACGACGGCGTGCAGAGCGGCACCCTGCTGCGCGGCGAGGTCCTGGCGCGGTGGCAGGAGTTCGTCGGCACGGGGGAGTGGATGCGCAGCCTGCAGGCGCAGGTCGGGCGGCTGCGCGACCGGATCGCCGCCGCCGTCACCGGGAAGCCGGCGCCGGGTGAGGACCTCAAGGTCGCGCTCGAGAGCAGCGTCGAGCAGCTGCTGCGCGCCGAGGCCGACACCGCCGCCGAGCGCACCGTCACGGCGTGGCGCGCCCTCCCGGGCGGCAGCGGGCTGCTGGGCAACCGGGTCCGCGAGCTCGAGACCGTGAGCCCCGGCTTCGGCCCGGCGGCCAGCGACGAGGTGCGCGACTGGCAGGGCCACGTGCTGGACCTCGTCCGCAGCGAGGGCGCCGGGAAGCGCTCCACCGCGCGGGTCCTGAGCCTCGGCGTCAACGGTGCGGGGCTGGTCGTCATGGTCGCCGTCTTCGCACACACCGGCGGGCTGACCGGCGGCGAGGTGGCGGTCGCCGGCGGCACCTCCGCCCTCGGCCAGCGACTGCTCGAGGCCGTCTTCGGCGACGCCGCGGTGCGCGACCTGGCCGCCAAGGCCCGCGCCGACCTGCGCGAGCGGGCGGAGCGACTGCTGGCCCAGGAGCAGGCGCGCTTCGACGCGCTGCTCGAGAGCGCCGCGCCGGATGCAGGCTCAGCCGACCGGTTGCGGGCCGCCAGCGCCACGCTCGCGGCAGCACGTCGCGAGCAGGCATGAGGCGCCGCGCGCACGAGGTGCCGCTGACCGACCGGCTCGCGGCGCTGCGGGAGGCGGTGGAGCTCGCAGAGGGCCGGCTGGAGGTGCCGGAGGTCGGCCGCGCCCGCGCCCTGCTGGCCAAGGCCGGTGCGCGCGAGGCGCTGGGCGACGCCACCGTCGTCGCCCTGGCTGGCGCGACCGGCAGCGGCAAGTCGACGCTGTTCAACGCGCTCGTCGGCGCGGAGGTCAGCACCCCCGGCGTCCGCCGGCCCACGACTGGCGTCGCCCATGGCGCGGTCTGGGGCGAGCAGCCCGCGGACCGGCTGCTCGACTGGCTGGAGGTCCCGCGCCGCCACCTCGTCGACGGCGGGGACGCCGCCCTCGACGGCCTGGTGCTGCTCGACCTGCCCGACCACGACAGCACCAAGGCCGAGCACCGGCTGGAGGTGGACCGCCTGGTGCAGCTCGTCGACGTGCTCGTCTGGGTGCTCGACCCGCAGAAGTACGCCGACGCCGCCGTCCACAACCGCTACCTCGCGCCGTACGCCGAGCACGCCGGCGTGCTGCTCGTCGTCCTCAACCAGGTCGACCGGCTCGAGGCGCCCGCACCCGTGCTCGCCGACCTGCGCGGCCTGCTGGACAGCGAGGGCCTGGCGAAGACGCCGCTCATGGCGGTCGCCGGCCGCACCGGCCAGGGGCTCCCCGAGCTGCGCGCCGAGCTCGCCCGCCGCGTCAGCGCCCGCAAGGCCGCCAGCGACCGGCTCACCGCCGTCGTCCGCACCGCCGCCGGTGCGCTCCGGCAGCACTGCGGCACCAGCGGGGAGGCGCTCTCGGACGCCGACCGCCGGCAGCTGGTCGGCGCCCTCGCGGGTGCCGCCGGCGTGCCCACCGTGGTCGGCGCGGTGGAGCGGTCCGCCCGCCGCGAGGGGCGGTCGCACACCGGCTGGCCGGTCGTCCGCTGGACCGCCAAGCTCCGCCCCGACCCGCTCAAGCGCCTCCACCTGCCTTCGACACCCGGCAGCCCCGCCGCCCGCACGTCCCTGCCGCCCGCGGGAGCGACCCAGCAGGTGGCGGTGACGAACGCGCTGCGCCGGGTCCGCGACGTCGCCGGTGACGGCCTGCCGCAGGCCTGGCGCGACGACCTGCGTCGCACGGTGGAGGCGCGCGAGGAGCGCCTCGCCGACCGGCTGGACCGTGCCGTCGCCGGTGCCGGGCCCACCACCGGCCGCAGCCCCCGCTGGCAGTCCTTGGTGGGCGGCCTGCAGTGGCTGCTCGCCCTCACCGGGCTCGTCGGCGGCCTGTGGCTGCTCGCCCTCGTCGCCCTGGGCTACCTCCAGCTCGACGACGTCGTACCGCTGCCGGAGGTGCAGGGCTTCCCGCTCCCGACGCTGCTCCTGGTCGGCGGGCTGCTCTGCGGGGCGCTGCTGGCCTTCCTGGCCGCGCCGTTCGTCCGCGCGTCGGCCCGGCGGCGGGCCGGGCGAGCGGAGAAGCGGCTGCACGAGGCGGTCGAGCAGGTGGCCCGCGACGAGCTGCTCGCCCCGCTGGCGCAGGAGGCTGCCGCGCACGGCCGGTTCTGCGACGCGCTGACCCGCGCGGTCTCCTGACCCGAGGGGTCCCGGGTGGCAGGGTGGGTGCTCCGCCCGCTGCCCAGGAGAGCCCGTGCACCACGCGTCCGAACCCGTACCGCCTCGCCTGCGCCTCGGCGGCAGGTCACTGTCGGTGGTGGGCCGCGCGCGGATCTACGTCTGCGGGGTCACGCCGTACGACGTGACGCACCTCGGGCACGCCGCCACCTTCGTCTGGGTCGACGCGGCGGACCGCCTGCTGCGGCGGCTCGGCGTGCAGGTCGAGGTCTGCCGCAACGTCACCGACGTGGACGACGTGCTGTTCGAGGCGGCCCAGCGCGCGGGCGCGCAGTACGACCGGTTCGCCGCGGTGCAGCAGTTCCACTTCGAGCGGGACATGGACGCCCTCGGCGTGCGCCGGCCGACGCACGAGCCGCGGGCGCACAGCTTCGTCGGGCAGGTCGTCGAGCTGGCGTCGGCGCTGCTGGAGAGCGGGCACGCGTACGTCGCCGACGGCAGCGTCTACTTCCGCGGCGAGCACGTCCCGGGCGCCCACGGACTGCTGCGCGACGAGGCCGAGCGGCTGCTGGCCGGCAACGGCGGCCGCAACGACGACCCTGCCAAGGCCGACGTCCTGGACCAGGCGGTGTGGCAGGCGAGCGCTGAGGGTGAGCCGGCGTGGCCGTCGCCATGGGGTCCGGGCCGCCCCGGCTGGCATGCCGAGTGCACCGCCATGGCGCTGTCGACCTACGGCCCCTCGCTGGACCTGCACGCCGGCGGCGCCGACCTGCGCTTCCCGCACCACGCCTACGAGGCGGCGCAGGCCGAGGCGGCCACCGGTGTCGCCCCTTTCGCCCGGTCGTGGCTGCACGTCGGCACCGTCCGCCTCGCCGGCGAGAAGATGGCCAAGTCCACCGGGAACCTCGTGTTCGCGGCCGATCTCGTGCAGCGGACCAGCGGGCCGGTCGTCCGCACGCTGCTGCTGGACCGCCGCTACGCGACGCCGTGGGACTACACCGACGAAGGGCTGGAGCAGGCCGGCCTGCGGCTCGACGCGCTGCGCTCCGCTGCCGGGCGCCCGCACGGGATCGCGTCGGCGCCGCAGGCCGTGCTGGAGGCGCTGGTCGACGACCTCGACGTCCCGCGCGCGATCGACATCGCTGTGGAGGACGGCGGCCAGGCGGCGCGCGACCTCGTGTCGGTGCTGGCGCTCTAGCCGCATGACGCAGCCGGAGGCCGACGGGCAGGAGGCGCGGGTCCACGTCGACCTGGTCGCCGCTGCCGCCGGTGCGACGCCGCTGTCCGAGCTGGGGCCGACCACCCGCGACCTCACCCGCGTGCAGCCGCTGCTCGCGCAGCTGGCCGCCGCGCTCGGCAACCTGCTCGCCACCGACCTGGCCGTGGTGTGGGTGACCGAGCCGAACGAGGACGTGCTGGTGCCCGGTGCCTGGGTCGGGTTCTCCGACGACTACATCGGACCGATGCGGGTGCCGTACGGCACCGGCTCCGCAGGCCGCGCCGTCCTCGAGCGCCGCAACGTGCTGGTGGAGGACATCGCGACCTCCCCGCACTACGGCACGTGGCGCGACGGCGCGCTGCAGCAGGGGATCCGGGCCGTGCTCAGCGTGCCGATGCTCACCCTCGGCGGCGAGCCGATGGGGGCGCTGTCCACCTACTACCGCGAGGCGGTCGCGCCGGACGAGCGGGACCTGGAGCTGGCCGAGGTCTACGCGCGCCAGGCCGCCGAGATCGTCGAGCGCGCACGGCTGCACGCCGACGCACGACAGCTCGCGGCCCTCGAGCAGCGGCGTGCGGTCCAGCTGCGCGGGCTCGCGGACAACGCGCTGGCCATGTCGGCCGCGGACAGCCTCGACGAGCTGCTCGCGCTGCTGACCGAGGCCGCGGTCGACGTCATCGGCTGCCACCAGGCCGTCACCAGCCGGCTGCCGCACGGCTGGGCCGACGCCACGACCTACGTCTCGCTGTCCGAGCGCTACGCGCAGTGGCGCGCGTACGACGTGGTGCCGCAGGGGCGGGGCGTCCTGAACGTCGTCACCCGCGAGAACCGGCCGCTGCGGCTGACCGGCGATGAGCTGGTGACCCACCCCGAGTGGCGCGGGCTGCGCGACGCGCCCGACCACCCGCCGCTGCCGGACTACCTGGCCGCTCCGCTGATCGGCCGGGACGGCAGCAACCTCGGGTTGATCCAGCTCAGCGACAAGCACGACGGGACCCCGTTCAGCGCGGAGGACGAGGCGATCCTCGTGCAGCTCGCGCAGATGGCCAGCAGCACGGTGGAGCGCCTCGAGGCGTTCGCGGGGGAGAAGGCGGCGCGCCAGGAGGCCGAGCGTGCGGCGCTGCTGCGCGGGGTGCTGTCCGACGCGTCGACCGTCTTCGCCGAGAGCTTCGACCCGCAGGGCATCGCCACCGCGCTGGTTGAGCTGACGGTCCCGCGGCTGGCCGACCTCGCGCTGCTGCACCTGCTGGACGAGGCGGACGCGCTGAGCTTGACCTCCTGCCACGCCGCCGATCCGGTGACCGCGCGCCGCGCGAAGTCGTTCTTCGGCGCCGCGCCGATCCTGCGGGGCACGCCCTACGGTCCCGCCGCGGTGCTGGAGACCGGCGAGCCGCAGCTCCTGCCGGAGGGCACGCCCGAGATGCTCCGTGCGGTCACGGCCACCCAGGACCAGGCCGACCGGCTCCGGAAGATGCTGGGGCGCAGCAACATCTGCGTCCCGCTGACGGCCCGCGGGCGCATCCTCGGCGTGCTGACGCTCTCGCGCGACGAGCCGTACGCCGGCGGGGACGTCGACCACGCGGTGGACCTCGCGCGTCGGGCTGCGCTCGCGGTCGACAACGCCACGCGGTACGCCTTCGAGCGCGACCTCGCCGTCACCCTGCAGCGCAGCCTGCTGCCCCGCGCGCTCGACCTGCGCGAGGGCATGACCGCGGCCGCGCGCTACCTGCCCGGCGCGCAGGGCACGCAGGTCGGCGGCGACTGGTACGACCTGCTGCAGGTCGGCGACAAGGTGGTGCTGGTCGTGGGCGACGTGATGGGTCGCGGTGTCCAGGCGGCCGCGATGATGGGCCAGCTGCGCGCGACGGTGCGCGCCTACGCCGTCGAGGGCCACGGCCCGGCGGCGATCCTGACCCGGCTTGACCAGGTCGTGCTGTCGCTGACCGGGCTCAACTTCACGACGTGCGTCATCGGCCTGCTCGACCCGAGCGACCTCAGCCTGTGCCTGGCCTCTGCCGGCCACCCGCCGCCGGTCGTCGTCGGGCCGGCCGGTGGTGGCCGGCTGATCGAGCTCGAGCCGGGCCTGCCGCTCGGCGTCGGCGGCGCGACCTTCACCGAGCAGACGGTCCTGCTGGAGCCCGGGTCGATGGTGCTGCTCTACACCGACGGGCTCGTCGAGAAGCGCGACGCCTCGGTGCAGCAGGGCCTCGACAGGCTGGTCGAGGCGCTCGGGGCTCCGGTGCGGTCGGCCGAGGCCGCGTGCGACCTGGTGCTGCAGGCGCTGGGCCGGCACGAGGACCAGGACGACGACACCGCGCTGCTCGCCCTGCTGCTCGACCCGGTGGACGCCCCGGGACGCGTCCGCACCTGGCTGCCGTCGCAGCCCGAGGCTGCCGCCGTCTCCCGCGCCGCGGTGCGCGGCCTGCTGGGGGACGTGGGCCTGGCCGCCGACGACGCCGAGCTGCTGGTGAGCGAGCTCGTCGGCAACGCCGTGCGGCACGCTCCTGAGGGCGACGTCCTGCTCTCCGCGACGCTGGTCGAGGGGCTGCTGCGGGTGGAGGTGCAGGACTGCAGCCCGCACCTGCCCGTGCTGCCGGACCCGCCGGGCGGGGACAGCGAGGGCGGCCGGGGGCTGCTGCTCGTGTCGAGCCTCGCGGACCGCTGGGGCGCCGAGGCCGTGTCCGGCGGGAAGCGGCTGTGGTTCGAGCTGACGCCGGGAGCAGCGCGCTGAGCGCGCGGACCCCTCGCCTGCTGCTGATCGCCCTGCTCGCCGGCGGCTGCACCAGCACCGCGCCGGCCCCCGCCGAGGCCGGCCTCCCGGTGCCGGCCGGGGCGCAGGAGGCCACGGTCGTGCGGCTCGTCGACGGCGACACCGTCATCCTGCGCGGGCGCGGGGCCGGGCCGCTGGAGGCCGAGCCGACGCGCGTGCGCGTGCTGCTGGTGGACACCCCCGAGGTGCACAACGAGCAGGAGTGCTTCGGCGGGGAGGCCTCCGAGCGCGCCGCCGAGCTGCTGCCGGACGGCGCGCAGGTGCGGGTGCAGGCCGACCGCGACCCCGAGGACCGCTTCGGCCGCGCGCTGCTGCACGTGTGGGCCGACGGCGTCAACGTAGGGGAGGCGCTCGTGCGCGAGGGCTTCGCCGAGGTCCTGCAGCTCGACCCGAACGAGCTCTACCTCGAGGCGTTCGACGCCGCCGAGGAGGACGCGCGCGAGGCCGGCCGCGGCCTCTGGACCGCCTGCCGTTGACGCCGATCATGCACTTCTTGCACGCCCGTTGAGCGTGCCGCGCGTGCCACAACTGCATGATCGGCGCAGACTTACGGGCCGCGCCTACCCTTGAGGCCGTGAGCAGGACCTACGAGGTGCGCACCTACGGGTGCCAGATGAACGTGCACGACAGCGAGCGCATCTCCGGCCTGCTCGACGCGGCCGGCTACGTCCCGGCGCAGCCGGAGAGCACCCCGGACGTCGTCGTGTTCAACACCTGCGCGGTCCGTGAGAACGCCGACAACCGCCTCTACGGCAACCTCGGCCACCTCAAGCCGGTCAAGGACGCCACGCCCGGGATGCAGATCGCCGTCGGCGGCTGCCTGGCGCAGAAGGACCAGGGCCTCATCACCACCAAGGCCCCCTGGGTGGACGTCGTCTTCGGCACGCACAACGTGGGGTCGCTGCCGGTGCTGCTCGAGCGCGCGCGCGTCGAGCAGTCGGCGCAGGTCGAGCTGCTCGAGTCGCTCGAGGTCTTCCCGAGCACGCTGCCCGCCCGCCGCGAGTCCACCTACAGCGCCTGGGTCTCCATCAGCGTCGGCTGCGACAACACCTGCACGTTCTGCATCGTGCCGAGCCTGCGCGGCAAGGAGGAGGACCGCCGCCCCGGCGACGTGCTCCGCGAGGTCGAGGTGCTGGCCGCGCAGGGCGTGCTGGAGGTGACGCTGCTCGGCCAGAACGTCAACTCCTACGGCCGCTCGTTCGGCGACCGCGGCGCCTTTGGCAAGCTGCTGCGCGCCGTGGGCGCCGTCCCCGGCATCGAGCGGGTCCGCTTCACCAGCCCGCACCCGCGCGACTTCACCGACGACGTCATCACTGCCATGGCCGAGACGCCTGCCGTGTGCCCCAGCCTGCACATGCCGCTGCAGTCCGGCAGCGACGCGGTGCTCAAGGCGATGCTCCGCAGCTACCGCAGCGAGCGCTTCCTCGGCATCCTGTCCCGCGTCCGGGAGCAGCTGCCCGACGCCGCCATCACCACCGACGTCATCGTGGGCTTCCCGGGCGAGACCGACGCCGACTTCGACGACACCCTGCGCGTGGTCGAGCAGAGCCGCTTCGCCGGCGCGTTCACCTTCCAGTACTCCCCCCGTCCCGGCACACCCGCCGCCGACCTGCCGCCGCTCCCCAAGGCTGTCGTGCAGGAGCGGTACGAGCGGCTCGTCGAGCTCCAGGACCGCATCTCGTACGAGGGGATGCAGGCGCAGGTCGGCCGCACCCTGGAGGTGCTGGTCAGCCAGGGTGAGGGGCGCAAGGACGCACCCGGGCGGCTGACAGGTCGGGCCCGCGACAACCGGCTGGTGCACCTGGCTGCGACAGACGGCGTGCGTCCCGGCGACCTCGTCGAGACCGCCGTGACCAGGGCGGGACCGCACTACCTGGTCGCCGACGGCGCCGTGCTCAGCCACCGCCGCACGGCCGCGGGCGACGCGTGGGAGGGCGGCCGCACGCCCAGCACGCCGGGCGTCAGCCTCGGCATGCCGAGCGTCGGGATCCCGGCTCCGCTCCCGCTGGTGCCTGCCTGCGGGTAGGGCGCGCCGGGTGACCTGCTTCACACGAGGCGCCTGAAAGGTGTTCACTGCCCCCGTCCGCCCCGGCACCGGGGCGCAGGCGCTCGGGAGGTCGGTCGGATGCCCGTCAAGGACGACGCCGCTGCGGCGCGCAGAGCCGCGCAGGCGCTGAAGCAGGCCGTCGACACGCTGACCCGGCACTACCCCGACACCGTGGACGTGCGGCGGCTGCGCAGCGACGTCGGCCGGCTCAACGACGACCTGGACCTGCTGTGCGGCAGTGCGCTCCCGCGGGACCCGGCGGAGGCACCGCGGCCGGTGCTCGAGGTCATCCCCGACCTGGAGTACGGGCACGACTTCTGGATGGACGCAGAGGACGAGGGCCTCGGCAAGTGCTGATGACCCGATGAGCCAGACCCTGGAGACCGGTGTCAACGCGCCGGGCCGAGCCCGCATCGCCGCGCGCACGCTGCGCACCGACCGCTGGTGGCTGCAGCCGCTGCTGACCGTCGTCTCGCTGGTGCTGTTCATCGCCTACTCGACGGCGCGCGCGTTCGAGAACGCGCACTACTACGCCGAGCCGTACATCTCGCCGTTCTACTCGCCCTGCATCACGACGCGGTGCGAGGGCAGCACGTTCCCGGAGCTGTTCACCGGACCGTCGTTCATCAGCCCCGCGCTCTACATCCTCATCATGCCGCTGGGCTTCCGGCTCACCTGCTACTACTACCGCAAGGCGTACTACCGGTCGTTCTGGATGTCGCCGCCCGCCTGCGCGGTGAGCGAGCCGCACAAGAGCTACAGCGGCGAGACGCGCTTCCCGCTCGTCTTCCAGAACCTGCACCGCTACTTCTTCTACCTCGGCCTCGTCTTCAACGCGGTCCTCACCTACGACGCGCTGCACGCCTTCCGCGCCGACGGCGGGTGGCACCTCGGGCTCGGCACGCTCGTGCTGCTGACGAACGCGACGCTGCTCTGGCTGTACTCGCTGTCCTGCCACTCGTGCCGGCACATCGTCGGCGGCCGGCTCGTGCACTTCTCCCGCCACCCGGTCCGCTACAAGGCCTGGACGCTCGTCAGCCGGCTCAACGGCAACCACATGAAGCTGGCCTGGATCAGCCTGGTGTTCGTCGCCTTCACCGACTTCTACGTGCGGCTCGTCGCCACGGGCGCCCTCAGCGACCCCCGCCTCTTCTAGAAGACAGGGCACCTCCTTGACCGACCTGGAACGGCACGCGTACGACGTCGTCGTCATCGGCGCGGGAGGTGCAGGACTGCGCGCCGCGATCGAGGCCAAGGAGGCCGGCGCCCGTACCGCCGTGGTCTGCAAGTCCCTGCTGGGCAAGGCGCACACCGTCATGGCCGAGGGCGGCATCGCCGCGGCCATGGGCAACGTGTACCCGGAGGACGGCTGGAAGGTGCACTTCCGGGACACCATGCGCGGCGGCAAGATGCTCAACCACTGGCGGATGGCGCAGCTGCACGCGCAGGAGGCGCCGGACCGGGTGCGCGAGCTCGAGGACTGGGGCGCGCTGTTCGACCGCACGCCGGAGGGGCTGATCAGCCAGCGCGACTTCGGCGGCCATCGGTACGCCCGGCTCGCGCACGTCGGCGACCGCACCGGCCTCGAGCTGATCCGCACCCTCCAGCAGCGCACGGTCGCCCTGCAGATCGACGTGTACATGGAGGCGACGGTCACCCAGCTGCTCACCGCCGACGACGGCAGCATCAACGGAGCGTTCGGCTACCGGCGCGAGTCCGGGCGGTTCTGCGTGTGGCAGGCGCCGTCGGTCGTGCTGGCCACCGGTGGCATCGGCAAGTCGTACAAGGTGACGTCGAACAGCTGGGAGTACACCGGCGACGGGCACTCGCTGGCCCTCCAGGCCGGCGCAACGCTCGTGAACATGGAGTTCGTGCAGTTCCACCCGACGGGGATGGTCTGGCCGCCGTCGGTGCGCGGGATCCTCGTGACGGAGTCGGTGCGCGGCGACGGCGG
>JAOPWK010000335.1 GCA_025965735.1 Frankiales bacterium | reverse complement strand
TGCACCGGCAGCAGCCGCCCGGGCAGCAGGCCCGCGGCGTCGGCCAGCACCTGGCCGGGCAGCGGCCCCACGAGCAGCACCGGGGTGCCGCGACCGGCCGCCTCCAGCAGCGCCGCCTCCAGCTCCCGCGGCACGCCCTGCGGCGTCAGCACCAGCACCGCATCAGCGGACGCGTCGAGCCCCTCCAGCAGCACCGTGCGGGAACGGCGCAGGGTCTCGCGCAGTGCGTCCGCGTGGCCGTCAGCAAGCCCGGCGGTCACGACGCCGACGCGCACGGTGAGGGCAGTCACGCTCGGAGAGTAGGCGGGCGCGGCGGTTCCGGCGCGTCAGACGGCCCGGAGCGGCACGGAGGGGTCGGCCAGCCGTCCGGCGTCCACGTCCTCCCCCACCCGCCGGCGCGCCTGGCCCAGCTCCTTCGGCCGGTCCACGGCCAGGAACGCCAGCAGCCGCTCGCCCTGCAACCACGCCACCCCCCACCCCTCCGGGTCGCCGGGCTCACCGCGGTGGACGACGCGGTCCGCCGCCGCGGCGTGACCCACGTGCTGCAGCCGGTGCCCGAGCTGCTCGGACCAGAAGTACGGCACCGGGTCGTGCACCCGCGGCACGCCCAGCAGCGTCGTGACGGCCGCCGCGGGCGCGTGCAGCGCGTCGTCCCAGTGCTCGACGCGCAGCCGGGCCGCGAACCGCCGCGACCACCACGCAGCGCAGTCCCCCACCGCCACGACGTGCGGCCAGGACGCAGCAAGGTGCTCGTCGACCACCACCCCGCGGTCCAGCTCGAGGCCGCTGCCCTCCAGCCAGGCCGTGTCCGGGCGCGCACCCACGCCCACCACCACGACGTCGGCCGGCAGCCGCTCGCCGCTGGTCAGCGTCACGCTGTCGGGCTCGACCGCCGAGACCGGGCTGGAAAGCCGCAGGTCGACCGCGGCGGCGGCGTACCAGGGGACGGTCAGCCCGCCGACCTCCCCCAGCGCGCCGGCGAGGGGCGTGGCCGCCGCCTCCACCACGGTCACCCGGCAGTGCGCGGCGACCGCTGCCGTCGCCACCTCCGCGCCGATCCAGCCGGCGCCGACGACCACCACCCGCGCGCCCGGCACGAGGGCAGCCCGCAGCCTGAGGGCGTCGTCCAGCGTGCGCAGCACGACGCCCTCGCCCCACGGGTTCACCGCCCGCGCGCCGCAGGCCAGCACGAGCCCGTCGTAGGGCACCTCGCCCGCGTCCGTCTCCACGAGGCCCGGCCGGAGCCCCGTCGCACGCACACTCAGCCGCACGTCGGCCTCGAGCGGCCCGTCGAGCGGGCTGTCGTCGGCCAGTCCGAGCAGCACCTGCTTGGACAGCGGCGGCCGGTCGTACGGCAGGTGCGGCTCGGCGCCCAGCAGCACCACCTCGCCGGTGTACCTCTGCGCCCGCAGCTCCTGCACACTGCGGGCGCCGGCCAGGCCCGCTCCGACGACCACGACGCGCTGCACGCGGACAGGGTGCACGATGCACGTCATGTGGCGGAACTGGGCGGGCAACCAGAGCATGACGCCGGCAGCCGTGGAGCACCCGGCGTCGGTGGACGAGGTGTCGCGGGTGGTGAAGGAGGCCGCGGCGGCCGGCCGGCGCGTCAAGGCGATCGGCAGCGGCCACTCCTTCACGGGCATCGGCCTCACCGACGGCGTCCTCGTGCAGCTGGACCGGGTCGACCAGCTGGTGTCCGCCGACGCCGACACCGGCCGGGTGGTCGTGCAGGGCGGGCTGCCGCTCTGGCGCCTGAACGCGCTGCTCGCCGAGCGCGGGCTGGGCCTGACGAACATGGGCGACGTCGACCGGCAGACCGTCACCGGCGCGATCTGCACCGGCACGCACGGCACCGGCCGCGACAGCGGCGCGCTCGCCACGCAGGTGCTCGCGATGGAGCTGGTGCTCGCCGACGGCTCGCTGCTGACCTGCTCCCGCGAGGAGAACCCCGACGTCTTCGCCGCCGCCCGCGTCTCGCTCGGCGCCCTCGGCATCGTCACCTCGGTGACGATCCAGGCCGAGGGGGCGTTCCTGCTCACCGCCGACGAGCAGCCGATGCCGCTGCTCGACGTGGTGGACGACTTCGAGCGGCACGTCGCCGAGAACGAGCACTTCGAGCTGTACTGGTTCCCGCACACCGACCTCGCGCTGACCAAGCGCAACAACCGCACCAGCGGTCCCGCCAAGCCGCTCTCGACCGCGCGCAAGGTCGTCGAGGACGAGGTCCTCAGCAACGGCTTCTTCGAGGCGACCTGCCGCATCGGCAAGGCGTTCCCGGCTGCCATTCCGCGCATCAACCGCGCCGTGTCCAAGGCCCTGTCAGCCCGCACCTACACCGACGCCGCCCCGCAGGTGTTCACCGCCAAGCGCCGGGTGCGGTTCAAGGAGATGGAGTACGCCATCCCGCGGTCGGAGCTGCCCGGCGTCCTGCGCGAGCTGCGCACGCTGCCCGAGCGGCACGGTCAGCGGATCAGCTTCCCGGTCGAGGTGCGCGTCGCGCCGGCGGACGACATCACGCTGTCGACCGCCTCCGGCCGCGACACCGCGTACGTCGCGGTGCACGTCTACAAGGGCACGGACGAGAAGCCGTACTTCGACGCGGTCGAGGCGCTGATGGGCACCGTGGGTGGCCGGCCGCACTGGGGGAAGCTGCACTCGCTGGCCGCCGAGCAGCTGCGCGAGCGGTACCCGCGCTTCGAGGAGTTCACCGCCCTGCGCGACCGGCTCGACCCGGAGCGCCGCTTCACCAACGCCTACCTGGACCGCGTGCTCGGCGCGTAGCCGCTACCAGCCGCGCAGGTCGACCGGCCAGGTCTCCAGGACCTCGTCGCCCTCCACCAGGTGCATCCGCTCGTGCAGCGCGATGGTCGGGTCGACGTGCGCCGGCTGCGCGCGCACGAGGTCGCCGACGGCGAAGACCCCGTCGTCCGCCGGGGAGAACGTCGTGTGCTCGTCGGAGCAGAACCACACCAGACCGCCTGGCACGGTGGGGTTCCCGTGGTCCATGCCGAGCGACTTGAGGCCCAGGTCGGCGACCGCCCAGCCCTGCGGGCTCGTGCTGATGACGCGCGCCAGGACGGTCAGCGCCTGCGCGAACGGCAGCCCGGCGGCCGCGTAGGCCGTGTCCATCAAGCAGTAGCTGCCGGCCTGGATCTCGGTGGCCCAGGTGTTCTCGCGGTAGGTGCCGGTGCCGCCGGCGGACACCAGGTCGCCGCCGACGTCGGCGCTGGCCTTGAGCAGCTTCTCCATGCACTCCTGCGTCTGGCGGAGCTTGTCGGCCGGGTCCTCGACGAGCATGACGTGCCCCTCGTAGCCCATGACGCCGCGGACCTCGAGGCCCTTGCTGCGCGCCAGGTCGGCCAGTCGACCGGCGTCGTCGGGGTCGCAGCCGCACCGCGGCAGGCCGACGTTCACGTCGATGACGACCTCGCGCACACCGCCCGCCGCGGCGGCCTCGACGGTGGTGTCGCTGTCCACGGCGAGGGTGACGCGGGCACCGGTCGCGGCGACGGCGCCGAGCCGGCGGGCGTCCAGCACCTCGTTGGCCAGCAGCAGGTCCTCGCCGAGGCCGGCCGCGGCCATGCCCTCGACCTCGCGGATCGTCGCGCAGGTGAAGCCGGTGTGCCCGCGCTCGGCCATGAGCCGGGCGAGCGCGGTCGTCTTGAACGCCTTGACGTGCGGGCGCAGCCGGCGGCCCGGCAGGGCTTGCGCCATGACGTCGAGGTTCTGCTCGAGCAGGCTGCGCTCGACGACGAGCGACGGCGTCTGGAGGTCGGCGAGCTTCACGACGCCCGCACGACGAAGACGGCCAGCACGCCGAGCAGGACGACGTTGGCGATCGTGGCGAGCAGCACGATCCCGAGCAGCCGGTCGTCCGCGTCGGCCAGGCGCCGGCTGCGCCGGGTCTCCCCTCCGGGTGCGGGGGTGTCGCAGACCGGACAGGCCCAGCCGGTGAGGTTCGGCCGGTACGGCGCCCGGCACGTGGTGCAGGTGAGCGGCTCGACCGCGGGCCTGATCCGGCTCATGCGCGGTCCCCGGCGCGTCGTGAGCGCCAGCGAGCGACATGCAGGGGTGCGTTCATGCCACTGCCTCCGCGAGGGTCGCCCGGCGTCGGCGGTCGACGACAGCGTAGAGCGTGGCGGTGCCGAGCGACAGGAACTGCCACGCGGCGAAAGCGGCCAGCGCCACCGCTGCCGGCAGCTGCCGGCCCGCGACGACGAACCCGGCGGCCTGAGCGGGCGGAGCAGCCACGAGCGGACCCGCCTCCGCAAGCGCGCCGCCGGGCGTGCCCGGGGTCCCGGGCGTGCCGGGGACGAAGGTCGTGGTGGTCGACGGCGCCGCACCGCCGCCCAGGTCGACCGGTCCGACGTCCACGGGGGGCCCGCTGTCCAGCACCGGTGCGGCGAGCGAATCGGTGGCCGTGAGGGCCACGCCTCCGAGCACGACCTCCAGCCTGTTGCCCGGGATGCCGTTCGGCAGGTCCGGCGTGGTCAGCCGGACGGTGAGGCTCCCCGTGTCCGCCGTCGCACTCCGCGCGTCGGCCGCCGTCGTCGTGTCGACGAGGCTCACCGAGATGCCGGCTGCGGCCAGCGCGGCGTTCACCTGCGCGTTGGCGTCCTCGATGCTCTGCCCCGGCACGAGCGGGGTGTCCGCCGCGGTGACGCCGCGGTCGCTGATCTCGACGGCCTGTCCACCGACCGTGGCGCCGCCCACCACCAGCGAGGCCACCGGCACGTGCTGGTCCCCCTTGGCGGTGAGGGACGCCATGGCGACGACGTCGTTGAGCACCAGCACCCCGGCGACGACCACGCGACCGACGGAGGCGCGGGCGGTCGAGGTGGTCGTGGCCTTGGCCGGCGCGGCCGACAGCGACACCTCGGAGGTGGCGGCGTCGACGCGGACCAGGCCGCTCACGTCCAGCACCTGCCCGGTGGCCGTGCCCATGGCGCTGGTCTCGGTGACCTCGGCGGTGGCCGAGCCGCCGCGGGCGCTGGCGACGCCGGCGTCGGAGGCCGGCACCGTCGTCAGCTCGGCCTCGAGCTGCGAGCCCGGGAACTGCGCCTCGGCGTCCGGCACGTCGAAGACCTGCTCGCCGGCTGCGGCGTTGCCCTGGCCGACGAGGGTGCGGACGAGCGTGCCCGGCTCCACCGGCGCCGCGAGCACCGCGGTGGAGGGCGCGCTGTCGACCCGGGCGCTGACCGAGCCGGTGGCCGTGTCGAGGGTGGCCAGCCCGCCGCCTGCGCCGACGTCGCCGTTGGTGCGGGCCGCGGCGGCGACGCCGGTCAGGGCGTAGCCCTCGTACGCCACCGGTGCTGTCTGCGCGGTCGCCGGGCGTACCGCGACCAGCCCGAGCACCAGCGGCAGCGCGGACGCGGCCAGGGCCAGGCGCGCGGTGGTGGCCGGCCTCATCGCAGCTCCTTCTCGAGGAGGTCGGCGACGACCTCGTCCACCGTGCTACCTCGCTCGGCGGCCAAGCGCTCCAGCCGGCGCACGTCGGAGCCGGCCAGCTGCACGCCTAGGCGCTCGCGCGCACCAGGAGGCGGCCCGGCGAGCCGCTGCGCGGGAGCGTGCCCGCCGCCGAGGTAGGCCGCCGCCAAGTCGTCGGAGGACAGCTCCTCGGGCGAGCCGGACGCCACCACGACGCCCTGCTCGAGCACGACGGCGCTGTCGCAGACGGCCAACGCCTGGCTGACGAACTGCTCGACCATCACGACCGCGATGCCTTCGCTGCGCAGGTCCGCCACGATCGCGAACAGGTCCGCCACGACCGTCGGCGACAGACCCATCGACATCTCGTCGAGCAGCAGGAGTCGCGGCGCCTGCACCAGCGCCCGCCCGATCGCGAGCTGCTGCTGCTGCCCGCCGGACATGGTGCCGGCGGCCTGCGTGCGCCGCTCGCGCAGGATCGGGAACAGCTCGAGCGACCGCTCCACGGCGGCCTCGCCCTCAGGCGTGCCGTCGCGACCGGCGCCGTACAGCCCCATGCGCAGGTTGTCCGCGACCGACAGCCCCGGGAAGATGCCGCGACCGGCCGGCACGTGCGCGACCCCGAGCCGCGCCACGTCCTCTGCGGCCATGCCCAGCAGCGACCGCCCGTCCAGCACCACGTCACCGCTGCGGGCGCGGACCAGACCGGAGACGGCGAGCAGCGTGGTGGTCTTGCCGGCGCCGTTCGCGCCCAGCACCGCGACCACCTCGCCGGGACCGACGGACAGCGAGACGTCCCGCACCGCGACGACGCCGCCGTAGGCCACGGAGAGGTGACGGACCTCGAGTAGAGCGGTCACGCCGGCACCGCGCCCAGGTAGGCCGTGCGCACGGCGGGGTCGTCGCGCACCTCGGAGGGCGTGCCCGAGGCCAGGACCTTCCCGAAGTTCATGACGACCAGGTGGTCGCACAGCGGCATGACCACCCCCATGTCGTGCTCGACCAGCAGCATGGCGCAGCCGAGGACGGAGCGGACCTCGGCGAGCAGCGCCACGAAGTCGGCCGTCTCCGCCGGGTCCAGGCCGGAGGCCGGCTCGTCGAGCAGCAGGACCTTGGGCTTGAGGCACAGCGCGCGCGCCAGCTCGACCAGCCGGGCCTGCCCCACGGGCAGGGAGGACGCCTCGACGTCGGCCAGGTGCGACAGCTCCAGGAACGCCAGCACCGCCGACGCCCGCTCGCGTGCCTGGTCCAGCGCCCGACGTCGACCGGGCAGCCGGAGCGCGTCCACGACCACGCCGGCGGAGGTGAAGCGGTGCGCGGCCACCATGAGGTTCTCCAGCACCGACATGCCGGCGAACAGCTGGACGACCTGGAAGGTGCGGGCCAGTCCCATGGCGGTGCGCACGTGCGCGGCTGCGCCGGTGACGTCGCGACCGTCGAGCAGGACGGTGCCTCGCGTGGCCGGCTGCAGGCCTGTCACGACGTTGAAGGTCACCGTCTTGCCGGCGCCGTTGGGGCCGATGAGCCCGACCACTTCGCCGGCGTGCACGGAGAGGGACACGCCGTCGACCGCGTCGAAGGAGCCGAAGCGGACGCCGACGTCGCGCAGCTCGAGCGCGGCGGCCATCAGAGACCTGCCTTCACGAGCAGGGGCTCGCGCTGCTCGGGGAGCGGCCCCGGGTCGGGCGGGTCGCTGCGGAAGCGGTCCCGCACCCGCCCGACGACGCCGCTGTCCCGTACCGCGACGACGGCGATGAGCAGCACTCCGGTGAGGAACGTGACCTGGCTGGCCGTCTCCCCCCGCGCGACCTCGTCGCTGGCTCCGAAGGACAGGGTGGAGAACGTCACGATGAAGCCGCCCAGGACTGCGCCAGGCACGCTGCCGACGCCGACGATGACCGTGTAGGCCAGCAGCGTGATGGAGCGGGTGAAGTCGAACGGCGCACCGGACGCGTTGCCCACCAGGCCCGCGTAGAGGGCGCCGGCCAGGCCGGCGAGGAATCCGGAGGCGGCGAACCCGCGCAGCTTCACCGACACCACCGAGAAGCCCATGGCGGCCGTCGCCGGCTCGGACGAGCGCAGCGCGGTGAGGGCGGCGCCGGTCCGACCCCGCCGCAGGGACGCCACGGCGAACGCGGCGAGGATGAAGATGCCGAGGACGAGCCAGGCGTACGCGCGGTCGCCGCTGGCGATCTCCGCCCCCGACTGCTCGGCGAAGCCGGGGCGCGGCACCGGCCGGCTGGTGTCTCCGCCGTTGAGCGGCGTCCAGTTGTAGAGGAAGCGGTCGGCGGTGAAGGCCAGCGACAGCGTCGCGATGGCGAGCTCGAGCGGCTCGAGGCGGATCGCCGGGAGCCCCACGAGCGCCGCCGTCGCCGCAGCCATGGCGGCGCCGACCAGGATCGCGAGCAGGAACGGGACCCCGTGCGAGGCGGCGATCCCCGTGCCGTAGGCGCCGATCCCCATGAACACGGCCTGGCAGACCGACACCTGCCCGACCACGCCGACGAGCAGCACCAGGGAGAGCACCGCCAGGGCCCAGACGCCGGTCTGGATCAGGTTGTAGCGCGAGAGGTTCCCCGTGTCGCCCAGGAGCAGGGGCAGCAGGAGGACGGCCAGCAGCACGCCGGCACCCAGAGCCAGCGCGGTGCCGCCGGACGGCAGCGGCTTGACCGGCACCGGCTCGAGCCCGCCCGCGGCGACGTCCCTGCGGCCGCCGCTGCGGAACAGCAGCAGCGCACCCAGCACGACCGCCAGTGCCGTGAGCTCGTCGACGCCGCGCACGCTCGGGAACTCGGTCTGCATGAAGCGGTTCACGACCGGCTGCAGCACGCCGAGGCCGAGACCGCCGGCCAGCGTCAGCGGCAGCGACGACAGCCGTCCGACGAGCGCGGCGGCCAGGGCCTGGACGGTGAAGATGATGAGCGTCGTGGTGTTGAGCTCCCCGAGCAGCGGCGTGACCAGCACCCCGGCCAGACCGCTGATGCCCCCGCCGATCCCCCACGCGACCAGGTTCACCCTGTCGACGCGGATGCCGAGCAGCCGGGCCGCGTCCGGCGCCTCGCTGACGGCACGGGTGGCGGTGCCGAGCGACGTGAGCCGGAAGAAGGCCGCCAGGCAGGCGACGACGGCCACCGCGATGGCCATGAGCGCCGCCTGGTCCTTGGACAGGATGTACGGGCCGATCGCCAGCAGGCGGGTGCTCTCCAGCAGCACGGCCGGCTGGTCGCTGGCAGCCTGCGTCCCGTACTTCCAGCCGACGGCGCCCTGCAGCGCGAGCAGCCAACCGAGTGTCACGATCGTCTTGGTGAGCGTGCTCTTCACCGGCCGCACGCTCAGCTCCATCCCGATGCCGATGGTGACGCCGAGCGAGACCGCCAGCACGATGACCAGCGGGATCGGCAGGCCCTTCGCCGAGAGCGTGCTGGCGAGGTAGGCGCACGCCAGGCCGATAGCGCCGGTGGCGAAGTTGAAGACGCGGGAGGTCTTGTAGACGATGACGATCCCGAGCGCGGTCAGCGCGTACATCGCGCCGATCGCCAGGCCGCCCAGGGCGAGGGCGAGGTAGGTGCTCACCCGTACGTCTTGTCGTCGCAGGCGTACGGCTTGTACGGCGTGACGTCCCCGCCCTTGACCCGGCCGAGCTGCAGGCAGCGGTTGAGGTCGTGGCCCGGTGCCGCGGGTCCGAAGCGCAGCGGCGGCGTGAGGGAGCCGGCGATGTTGGGCGGCAGGGTGTCCATCACCTTCATGAGGTTGGTGCGGGTGATGTCGTCGCCCATGCGCTTGATGGCCTCGGTGAGGATCCGGGCGCTGATCCAGCCGGCCAGGCCGAGGTAGCTGATCTGCGCCTTGGCGCCGAACTGGGCGCGCACGGTCTTGACGTAGTCCTGCACCTCAGGGCTGCTGTTGTTGACGAAGGCGAAGTCGCTGGCGACGAGGGTGCCCTCCGTCGTCGACCCCTGCCGCACGGTCGGGTCCACGAACAGGGGGTTGGCCACGTGCGCCGGCCGGTAGCTCTGCCGGTCCATCGACTGCTGCAGCCGGTTGTACGCGGTCTGGTCGATGAGCGTGGCGATGCCGTCGACTCCGGCGAGGCGGAACTGCGTGACCACGTCGTCGTACGACGGCTTGGTCACGTCGACCACCACGATGTCCTCGTCGCGCAAGGTCTTGCCGCCGGCCTTGACGCCGTCCTTGTAGGCCTGGCGCTGCGCGTTGTTGGCGGCCTCGGCGCCACCGATGAAGATGACGCCGGGCCGGCTGACGTCCTTCTCCTGGGCGAGGAAGCGGCCCATCTCGAAGCCGAAGTGGCCGCTCTGGAAGATGTACGCGTACGGCGACTTGTACTCCGGCCGCGTCCCGTAGCCGCCGATGAGCGGGATCTTGTTCTGCTCGAGGAACGGCACGATGTCCTGCTCGGTCAGCGGCGCCTGCCAGGCGGCGAAGGCGAACACGCCGTCAGCCAGCATCTGCTGCGCCTGCTGCCGGCCTCGCGGCGCGTCGAGCTGGTCGTCGCGCAGGTCCAGCACGATGCGGTGGCCGTTCACTCCGCCCTGCCGGTTGACGCGGTCGAGGTAGGCCTTGGTGCCCTGCGCACTGGCGGCGAAGTTGATGGCGCCGGTCTGCGTCACCACGGAACCGATCTTGATCGGCGCGCCCTTGGCCACCTTGGCCGCGGCGGCCGCAGCGCCGGTGGACCCGGTGGCCTCGCTGCCGGTACCGCCGGTGGTGGAGGTGGTGCCGGCGCTGCCCGCCGTGCCTGCTGTTCCCGCGGTGCCCGCCGTACCCGGAGCAGCGCTCGCGGTCGCCAGCGGGTCGACGACGTCGCCGGGCGCGGCGCCGCTGGAGACGACGGTCTCGGTGCTGTCGCCCAGCCCGTTGACCAGCACCAGCCCGAAGATGGTCGCGGCCACCAGCTGCATCGCGAACAGCCCGGCGAGCAGGCGGTCCCGCGCCGTGATCACTGCGCCTCCGCCGCGGCGGCCGGCGTGAACAGCAGCCCGAGGAAGGCGACCAGCAGCCGCTCGCGCAGCCGCGGGGACATCGCCTCGAGCAGCGCGTTGATGCCCGCCATCCGCTCGGGCAGCCCGGCGCCCGGCTCGAGACCGGCCATCGGCAGCAGCGTGCCGAGCACGTCGTCCGGCAGCTCGTCGGGGTCGAGCGAGCGCACGGCCTCCAGCAGGGCCGGGTCCAGCCCGGTCTGCGCCGCGCGCGCGATCTGGACGCACTCGGCGAGGTCCTCGAGCAGCGCGTCCACGTGCTGGTCGCTCGACGCCGTGAGCGTCAGGTGGATGCTGGCCGGGATGCCGCGGTAGCCGAGCTGCGCCTGGACGTACCAGCCTCGCGAGGCCATCTCGTCGCACACCTCGAAGACGTCGACGCCCGAGCCGGAGGAGTCAGGGACAGCGGCCATCGCGACCAGCGCCATTTCCGGCTCGCCGAGCACGCGCAGCCCCGGCACGTCGCCGATCCCGGCGATGAGCCGCTGCGTCGCCCGCAGCGTCTGCGCGGCCAGCTCGCGGTAGCCCTGCTCCCCGACTGCGTGCAGCGTCGCCCAGGCCGCGGCCAGCGGGCCGCCGCTCTTGGTGGACTGCACCGTGGCGTTGATCATCGTGTAGCCGGTCCAGTCGGCGCAGGCGTAGAACTGCTTCAGCCGCATGGCCGGGTCCTTGTAGAGCACGACGCTCGCGCCCTTGGGCGCGTAGGCGTACTTGTGCAGGTCGACCGACAGGCTGGTCACGCCGGGCACCGACAGGTCGAAGGGCGGGACGTCGACGCCGAGGTCACGGAAGTACGGCAGCAGCCAGCCGCCGATGCAGCCGTCGACGTGCAGCGGGATCCCCCGCCCGAGCGCCAGCTGACCGAGCTCCTCCACCGGGTCGACGACGCCGTGGGCGTACGAGGCCGCGCCGGCCACCAGCAGCACGGTGCTGTCGGTGATCGCGTCGCGCACCGCGCCCGCGGTCACCCGGAAGGTCTCCGGGTCCACGTCGACGAGCACGGACTTGAGGCCCAGGTAGTGGCAGGCCTTCTGGAAGGCGGCGTGTGCGGTGACCGGCAGCACCACCTCGGGCTCGGTCACGTCCGGGCGGTGCGTCCGCGCCCAGTCCCGCGCGGCCTTGACCGCCAGGATGATCGACTCGGTGCCGCCGCTGGTGAAGCTGCCGACCGTCTGCGCGTCGCCGCCCAGGTGCTCGGCGGTGATGCCGATGACCTCGTTCTCCATGCGCAGCAGGCTCGGGAAGACCGTCGGGTCCAGGCCGTTCACGTCGAGGAACGAGCTGTAGACCTCGTGCGACAGCTCGTCAACGTCCGGCCGCCCGGCGTCGTAGACGTAGGCGAAGGTCCGGCCGCCACGAGCGGCGAGGTCGCCGGAGCGGTAGTCGGCCAGCCGCGCGAGCACCTCGTCGCGGGACAGGCCGGTGGCCGGCAGCCTCATGCGGGGTCCCCGGCGCGTCGTGAGCGCCAGCGAGCGACGTGCTGGGGTGCGGTCATGCGGGGACCTCCGGAGCGGGGGCGGACGGAGCGGACAGCTGGGCGTCGGTGGCGGCGTAGCGCCGCAGCAGCGGCAGCGAGACCAGCAGGAGCACGGCGGGGAGCAGCGAGAAGCCCAGCGTCAGCCCGGTGAGCGCACTGGCCGACTGGTCGACCCGCTCGTCGGCCGATGACGACACGAAGCCGGTCAGCGCCAGCACCCCGCCGTACAGCGCCGGGCCGATGGCGAAGCCGATCGTCTCCCCCGCCTGCCACACGCCGGTGAAGATGCCGGCGCGCGAGGGGCCGGACAGCGCGAGCGCGTCCGGGAGCATGGAGTACGGGAAGAGCTGCATGCCGGCGTAGCCGATGCCGAGCAGACCCATCTGCGCGAAGACGACCGGCTGAGGCAGGTCGCGCGCGAAGACGAGCGTCAGCGCGGTCAGGGCGAACAGCGCGCTGGCCAGCAGGTAGCCGTGCGCCTTGCCGGTGCGCAGCGACAGGCGGCGCCACAGCGGCATGACCAGTGCAGCCGGCGCGACGAGGAACACGAACAGCACGGCAGCGAGCCCCGCGTCGTCGAGCACGTACGTCGCGACGTACGGCGCGCCGGCGAGCATCGCGCTCATGGCCACCGCCTGCAGCACGAAGGTCGCGTACAGCGCGAGGAAGGGCTGATTGCTGCGGATGACGGCGAGCTGGGTGCGGACCGTCGGGCGCGGGCCCCTCTCCGGCGGCGTGCTCGCGGCGCCGCGGGTGCCGCGCCAGGAGGTGAGCAGCACGGCCAGCAGGACGATCGCGATGAGCACACCCATCCGGGCGTAGCTCCCGCGGTCGGCGTCGTCGCCGCCGGCCAGCACCGGCGCGAGCGCGCCGCCGACCAGGATGCCGACGGTCAGCAGCACCATCCGCATGCTCATCAGCCGGGTGCGCTCGTGGTAGTCGTCGGTCATCTCCGCGGGCATCGCCACCCACGGCACCTGGAACAGCGCGAAGCCGGTCATGGCCAGCGTGTAGGCGGCGCCGACCCACAGCGCGACGGCGCCGGGCGAGCCGAGGTCCGGAGCGGCGAACAGCAGCGCGAAGCCGAACGGGACGAGCAGCGCTCCCGCCAGCAGGAACGGACGGCGCTTGCCGTGCCGGCTCGTGCTGCGGTCCGAGAGCGTTCCCACGAGAGGGTTGAGGACAGCGTCCCAGATCTTCGGCAGGAACAGCACGAGCGCGGCCAGACCGGCTGCGACACCGACGATGTCGGTCAGGTAGAAGAGCAGGAGCAGGCCGGGCACGGTCGAGAACACGCCGGTGCCGACGGCGCCGAGGGAGTACGACAGCGCGATGCGGCGGGGCAGCCGGACGAGCGGGGCGGTCACGCCGGCCCCAGCAGTCCGTCGACGACGCGGTGCACGAAGGCGCGCAGCCGTTCGACCTGCGCCGCGTCCGTGACCTCTCGCGACGCGTGCGCCTCGACCAGCCCGCCGGTGAAGTAGCCGTAGGTGATCCAGACGATGCTCTTGACGGCGAGGTGCGCGTCCAGCGGCGCGACGCTGCCGGCCTCCTGCGCCTGGGTGAGGATCGCCTCGACCCGGTCGAACAGCGGCCGGGCGAAGCGCTCCTCCACCGCGTCGGCGCGCGCTCCGCGCTCGAGCCAGCGCCGGCTCCACAGCCCGGCGATGGCCGGCTCGGCCGCCAGCACGTCCACGTACGCGTCGACCAGGTCGCGCAGCACCCGCCGCACCCCGGCCGCGTCCGCGACGTCGGCGGAGGTGACGCCGCCCAGCCGTGCGTCGAGCATCTCCGCCTCGTGCTGGTGCAGCCGGGCGAAGACGGCCTCGTAGAGGTCGGCCTTGCTGCCGGTGTGGTGCGCGACGGTGGCGACGTTCAGGCCGGCCGCCGCCGCGATGGTGCGCGTGGTCACCGCGTCGAAGCCGCGCTCGCCGAACAGCTGCGTGGCCACGCGCAGGATCCGCTCGCGGGAGGACTCCTCCGACAGCGCCACCGAGCGCAGAGCAGGCGAGCTCACGCGACTCCATCCATCGCTTGATTGAGGCGCGAGTGTGACCTGTGGCTCGCGCCACGGTCAAGGCAGGTCAGAAGGGCTGGCTGTCGCAGCGCCAGTCGGTGACCGGCGCCGCCTTGCCGCGGACGACCTTGGCGATCTTCAGGCAGCGGTTGATGTCGCGGGTGTTCTTGGTGAACGGGCCGAACGTCAGCGGCGCGGTCATCCCGCCCGCCGCCGGCGAGGTCTTCTCCAGAGCCGCGATCAGGCCCTCACGCGTGATCGAGTCGCCCATGCGGCGCACTGCATCGACGAAGATCACCGCGTCGAGCCACCCGACGGCGCCGATGTAGTTGATCTGCGCCTTGGCGCCGAAGGCCTTGCGCACGGTGCTCTCGTACTCCTGCAGCGCCGGCACGCCGGAGCCGGGCAGCTCCACGTCGGTGGCGATGAAGGTGCCCTCGGTGCTGGCGCCCTGCCGCACGGTGGGGTCGACGAACAGCGGTACGGCGACGTGCACCGGCTTGTACGACTGCCGGTCCATCGACTGCTGCAGCCGGTTGTAGGCGGTCTGGTCGAGCACCGTCGCGATGCCGTCGACGCGCGCGAGGCGGAACTGCGTGACCACGTCGTCGTACGACGGCTTGGTCGGGTCGACGACCACGACGTTGTCGTCGGGCAGGGCGCGACCGGTCGACTTCAGACCGGCGCGGAACCCGGCCTCGAGCCCGTCGTCGGCGGCCTGCGAGCCGTTGCCGATGAAGACGACGCCGGGGTTCTCGCTCTTCTGCTCCCCCAGCCAGCGGCCCATCTGGAAGCCGTAGTGGCCGTAGGAGGAGCTGAAGATGAACGAGTAGCGCGAGTGGTACTCCTGCTGCTGGCCGTAGGCCCCGACGAGCGGCACCTTGTTCTGCTCGAGGAACGGCACGATGCCGTTCTCGGTCAGCGGGGCGTTCCAGCCGACGAACGCGAACACGCCGTCGGCCAGGAGCTGCTGGGCCTGCTGCCGGCCGCGGGCGGGGTCGAGCTGGTCGTCGCGCAGGTCCAGCACGATGCGGCGGCCGTTGACGCCGCCGGCGGCGTTCACCTTGTCGATGTAGGCCTTGGTGCCCTGCGCGCTTGCGGCGAAGTTGATGGCGCCGGTCTGCGAGACGACAGCGCCGATCTTGATGGGCGCGCCCTTGGCCACGACAGCGGGACCGACCCCAGGCCCCTCCTGGGTGTCCCCGCTGACCTCGGTGCCGCCGCCCGTGGTGGTGGTGCTGCCGCCGGCGCTCCCCGCCGTGCCGCTCGTGCCCCCGGTGCCGGCCGCCGCGGAGGGCCCTGCGGACGCCAGTACCAGCGGCGCGCCGTCCGGTCCCTGCGCCTGCACCAGCGACTGGGCTCCGTCTCCGTCCAGCCGCTCGACGAGCACGACGCCGAACACGGCAGCGGCGCCGAGCTGCAGGGCGAACAGCGACGCGAGCAGCCGGTCGCGTCCGGTCAGGTGCACGGCACGAGCATGCCAGGGACTGCTAGTAGACGAGCACCGACTGCACGTTGCTCTTGCCGGCGGCGTTGCTGATGTCGGCCGCCGTCCGCACGACGAAGCCGAAGCGGCCCGAGCCCGAGAAGGTGCGGCTGATGCGCCAGTTGCCGTTGGTGGCGTTGGCCCGGGTGCGCGACGTCAGCACCTCCTGCCCGTCGGCGGTGACCCGGTAGAGGCTGATGACCAGGCCCGCGGGCCGTGCCGGCACAGAGGTGCCGTAGAAGCTGTAGCTGCGGGTCCCTGTTCGGGAGTGCTTGATGGTCAGGGCCGGGCGGACGCTGAGCACCACGCTGTCCCGCGCCGGGTCAGCGGTGCAGCCGCGCTGCTGGGCGTACAGCCGGGTGTTGCCGCCGGGGCGGACGCCGAACTGCGCGACGCCGGCGTCGCCCACCTGACCGGTGCGCACCAGCGCGTAGGTCGTGCTCGGCCGGCTGTAGGCGAACAGGTCGACGACCGAGCCGGGCTCGGCCCGGACGCTGACCCCGCCGGTCTCGGTCGCCGTGATGGTCGGCAGCTCCAGGCCGCTGACCGCGCGGCAGGTCGGCTCGGGCGCCGGCGACTCCTGCGCTCCCGCCGGTGCCGTGAGCAGCACGCCGGCGAGCGGCAGCAGCGCCGTCAGCAGGCCGAGTCGGGTCGATGCTGGCATCACGGCGTCTCCTCCAGGCCGGCACCGCGCGGCAGCCGGGCGTCTGAGACCTCATCGGGCACCTCAGGAGCCGACTTGAGGTCAGCCCAGCTCGACCAACGGGAAGGCGTCCTTCCAGACCGGCTCGTACCCGGCCGCTTCGAGCATGGCCGCCACCTGTGCCGGCGTGCGCTCGTCGGAGACGGAGAACTGCTCCTGCGCCTCCCCCGGCGTGAGGTAGCCGCCGGGCTCGGTGGAGCTGCCGGCGCTCATGGAGGTCACCGCGATGCGGGCCAGCCCGTCGCGCAGCGCCGCCGGCTCCCGGGTCGACAGCACGATCCCGGCCTCGGGGGCGGCCAGCCGCAGCGCGCACAGCGCCTGCACGTACTCCGCGTCCGACACCGGCACCAGGGGCTGGAAGCCGCTGGCGCTGGCCTTGATCCGGGGCAGCGACACCGTGACCTCGGTCCGCCAGTACGTCCGCTGCAGCCACACCGCGTGCCGCGCGACCGCCAGCACGTCCGCCCGCCAGTCGGCGGACAGGCCGAGCAGCGCGCCGATGCCCAGCCGTCGTACGCCCGCCTCCGCCGCCCGCTCGGTCGAGGACAGCCGGCGGTCGTAGTCGCGCTTCCACCCGGCCAGGTGCGTCTCGGCGTACCGCTCCCGGTCGTAGGTCTCCTGGTAGTGCACGACGCCCTCGAGGCCGGCCGCGACGAGCCGGGCGTACGTGTCGTCGCTCCACGTCTGGGTCTCGACGCTGATGCTCGGCACGAACGGGCGCAGCGCCTCGACGCACTGCACGAGGTAGTCCGCGGACACCTCGACCCGGTGCTCGCCGGACACCAGCAGCAGGTGGCGGAAGCCGCGGTCGACGAGGGTGCGCGCCTCGCTGACGACCTGCTCGACGGTCAGGGTGCGGCGGGCGACGTCCAGCTCCTTGCTGAAGCCGCAGTAGGTGCAGGAGGACAGGCAGGCGTTGCTGACGTACAGCGGCGCGAACAGCCGTACCGCCCGCCCGAAGCGCTGCAGCGTCACCTCGCGGGCCTGCTGCGCCAGCTCCTCGAGCCGCGGCAGCACCTCCGGGGAGAGCAGCGTCGGCAGGGCCTCCAGCGAGGGGTGGGCGAGGGCAGCGCCCAGGTCCATCAGCGGTGGCGGCGCGACCGAGGCGAGGTGCTGCGCGAACCGGCCGGGCGGCTGGCTCACCGCCACACCGTGTTCGCTCGCTCCGCAAGCCGACGGCACGCCCGCTCCTGCGTCGCGGGGCACCGCCGACGTGCTCCGCTCACTGGAGGAACCCGGTCAGCGGCGAGGACGCCTCGGCCTGCTCCAGCACCGCGCCGCGGCCCGCGAGGTGACCCATGCGGCCGGCCTGCGTCGCGAGGGCGAAGGCCCGCGCCATGAGGACCGGGTCCGCGGCGACCGCGATGGCGGTGTTCACCAGCACCGCGGACGCCCCGATCTCCATCGCCTCGGCCGCATCGCTCGGCACGCCCAGACCGGCGTCCACGACGACGGGCACGTGAGCCTGCTCGACGATGACCTCGATGGCGTCGCGGGTGCGCAGCCCGCGGTTGCTGCCGATCCAGGCGCCCAGCGGCATGACGGTCGCGCAGCCGGCCTCCTCGAGGTGGCGGCACAGCACCGGGTCCGCGCTGCAGTACGGCAGCACGACGAAGCGCTCGGCCACGAGCCGCTCGGCCGCGCGCAGCGTCTCGATCGGGTCAGGCGCGAGGGTGCGCGGGTCGGGCGTCACCTCGAGCTTGACCAGGTCGGTGCCCGTTCCGGCGCGGCCGAGCCGGGCCAGCCGCACGGCCTCGTCGGCGTCGACGGCGCCGGAGGTGTTCGGGAGCAGGTGCATCCCCGGGGGCACGAAGTCCAGGACGTCGCCCTCGCCGACCTTGTCCAGGTCGACCCGTCGCAGCGCGACCGTGACGACCTCGGCGCCGGAGGCCAGCAGCGCCTCGCGCATGACGGCGTGCGAGCGGAACTTGCCCGTGCCCACCAGCAGCCGGCTGGTCAGCACGCGGTCAGCGACGGACCACTGGTCTTCCATGCGGACTCCCCACGCGGGCACGACCCCGATCGGGTGTTGCGGGTCGCCGACGGTGCTGCCTCGGTCACGCAGCTGGTCGGCCTCTCAGCCCGCCTCCGCGGGCTCCCCGGTCTGGACCTGCTCATCGTAGGCCGACACGCCCGGCGTGTCGGTGAATGACAACGTTGTAGTCCCAGAGGTAGCGTCCAGCCACTACTGCCCCACTTGTCACACCAGTCACAAGTGCGTACGGTCGGCGGCGCCACGCTGCCGATCTGCTTGGGGCTGTCCATGACCCGCACGAACCGTTCCCGCCGCACGCTCGGGGCGCTGATCGCCCTGGCCGTCGTCGCCACCGCGGGCGCGCCGTCCGTCATCACCGTCAAGCCCGGCGACACCCTCTGGGACCTGGCCAAGGCGCACGGCACCAGCGTCAGCGCCCTCAAGCAGCTCAACGACCTGCCGGGCAGCGGCGCCATCTACGCCGGGGACACGCTGCGCGTGCCGGGCGGGCAGAGCAGCAGCGGCCGCTCCGGCGCCGGCGTGCACATCGTCCGCCGCGGCGAGACCCTCAGCCACCTCGCTGTCCGGTACGGCACGACGTCCGCGGCCATCCGTCGCGCCAACGGCCTGTCCGGCAGCACCATCTACGCCGGTCGCCGGCTCGCGATCCCCGGCCGCAGCGGCGCGTCCGCCGCGGGCGTCCCGACCACCAACGCCGGCAAGCGGATCCCGGAGAAGGTGCGCAGCTCGGTCAGCCAGAACCGCGCGATCCTCGCCTCCCGCAGCCACCCCTCCAAGGCGGAGGTGCGCCGCATGGTCGCCGCCACCGCCCGCAGGCACGGCGTCTCCCCCTCGCTGGCCGTTGCGGTGGCCTACCAGGAGAGCGGCTTCCAGCAGCGCGTCGTCTCCGGCGTCAACGCCATCGGCGTGATGCAGGTGCTGCCGTCGACGGGCCGCGTCCTCGGACGGCAGCACGGCCGGTCCTTCGACCTGCTCAAGGCGCAGGACAACATCACCGCCGGCGTCCTGCTGCTGCGCCAGCTGAACCGGTCCACCGGCAGCAACGACCGCACGCTGGCCGGCTACTACCAGGGGCTCGGCTCGATCGCGCGCCAGGGGATCCTCCCGCAGACGCACCGCTACATCCGCAGCATCAACCACCTGCGCGCCAACCGCTTCCCCAGCGGCTGACCGCGCGCCTGCCGACCCGATCGGCAACAGCGACCTAGTCTCGGGTCGTGGACACCAGCGTCGCCGACCCCCTGGTCGGCCTGCTGCTGGACGGCCGCTACCGCCTCGACGGCGTGATCGCGCGCGGCGGCATGGCAACGGTCTACGAGGCGACCGACACCCGGCTGGACCGCACCGTGGCCGTCAAGGTCATGCGCCCGGCGCTGGCCGAGGACCCCGACTTCGTGGAGCGCTTCGCGCGCGAGGCGCGCGCAGCCGCCCGGCTCTCCAGCCCCGAGGTCGTCGCCGTCCACGACCAGGGCACCGACGCCGCGACCGGAACCGCCTACCTCGTCATGGAGCACGTGGCGGGGCGGACGCTGCGCGACGTCATCCGCGACCGCGGCCCGATGCCCCCGGCTCGCGCGCTCGACCTGATCGAGCCGGTGCTCAAGGCGCTGGCCGCCGCGCACGCCGCCGGCCTCGTCCACCGCGACGTCAAGCCCGAGAACGTCCTGCTCGGCGACGACGGCAGGGTCAAGGTGGCCGACTTCGGGCTGGCCCGCGCCATCGAGAGCAGCAACCTGACGGCCACCACCGGGCTGCTGATCGGCACCGTCGCCTACCTCGCCCCCGAGCAGGTGGAGCACGGCCGGGCCGACACCCGCACGGACGTCTACGCAGCCGGGATCCTGCTGTTCGAGCTGCTCACCGGTGTGCCTCCGTACAGCTCCGACAGCCCGATGTCGGTGGCCTACCGGCACGTGCACGACGACGTGCCCGCTCCGAGCACGCTGGTCGAGGGCGTGCCGTCCGCGCTGGACGCGCTCGTGCTGAGCGCCACCCGCCGCGACCCCGCCGCCCGTCCCGTCGACGCCGGCGCCTTCCTCGCCGAGCTGCGCGCGGTGCGTGGCGACCTGCCGGCGGCGCGCGACAGCC
>JAOPWK010000308.1 GCA_025965735.1 Frankiales bacterium | reverse complement strand
CGGCACCCGCAGCGCGTCCAGCACCTCGCGGACGAGGGACACCTGCCCCTTGAAGTCTGTGGGCGTCTCGGCCCGGCCGGCCTTGTAATCGGCGTAGGCCTCGGTCCGGAACGTCGACTTGCTGACGTCGAAGGTGACGGCGACGTGGGTGGGCTTCTCGTCGCGCAGGACGTTGATGAGCATCGCGGTGAAGCCGTACACGGCGTTCGTGGGCTGCCCGGTCGTGGTGCTGAAGTTCTCCACCGGCAGCGCGAAGAAGGCCCGGTAGGCCAGCGAGTGGCCGTCTAGCAGCAGCAGTCGGGAGCGCTCGGGAGTCGGTTCGTCCTTCTTCGCGGCAGCCACGCCCGGAGTCTAGGGAGGTCAGACCTCGGTGTCGGCCCGACCGAGCGAGAGCGCCGGGCGGCTGCCCAGCCGCCCGCGGGGGCGCCGCACCACGTGGTCCGTCGGCCGGCTCTCGACCTGCGCGGCCAGCCGCCGTCGGACGACGGCGACCGGGGCGACGCGGCGCACGGCCAGCGGAGCGAACCCGAGGCGAGCGAAGAAGCGGTTGGCGTCGCGGGACCCCGGCGCGACGGACACGACGATCTGCTCCAGGCCGTGCGCCTCCGCGTACGCCGCCGCTGCGGTGACGAGGGCCTTGCCGGCGCCGCGGCGCTTGTGCCGGTCGGCGACGACGGCGTGGGTCAGGTGCACGGCGGAGGTGTTGAGCAGGGCGTTCGCCGGCGCGATCGTCATGAGCGCCATCCCCAGCGCCTCCTCCGCGTCGTTCACCACGACGACCAGGTGTCGCGCCGGGTCGTCGATCGCCTCGACGTAGCGCTGCTCCAGGGCGGCGCGGGCACCCGCCGGCGTCCCTCGCGGGCGGCCGTTCTCCGGCAGCAGGCCGTCGCGGAGCTCGTCCCCGAAGGCCAGCAGCGCAGGGACGTCCTCGACCGTCGCCGGCCGGACGCGCAGAGCACTGCGTGGCACCGCCGCCCCTCCCTGCGCTCGTGGGAGAGCCACCTAGGCTCGCCGGGGACCGACACTAGCGCGCGATCACGGGCCGCTTCGGCCACGGAAGAGGGAGGCCGGAGCGGTGGTCCGCGGAGCCGGCACTGTCCTGAACATGGCCACGATCCTGGTCGGCTCCGGGCTCGGCGTGCTGCTGCGCGGCCGCCTCCCCGAGCGCACCCGGGTCACGGTCACGGACGCACTCGGCCTGGTGACGCTGGTGATCGGCGGCCTCAACGTGGCCGCGCTGGGCGACCGGGAGTTCCGGGACGCGGTCGGCGAGGGCGGCACGCTGCTCGTGGTCCTGGGCGCGCTGCTGGTCGGCGGGATCGTCGGCTCGCTGCTCCAGCTCGAGGCCCGCCTCGAGGGGATGGGCGGCTGGCTGCAGCGAAGGCTCACCAAGGGCGAGGGCAACCAGGCACGGGCGCGCTTCGTCGAGGGGTACGTCTCGGCGTCCCTGGTGTTCGTGGTCGGCCCGCTGGCCGTCCTCGGGTCGCTGTCCGACGGGCTGGGCCGCGGGATCGAGCAGCTCGCCCTCAAGAGCACGCTCGACGGCTTCGCCTCGCTGGCCTTCGCCGCCTCGCTCGGCTGGGGCGTCGCGGCCAGCGCGCTGTCGGTCGGCGTCGTCCAGGGGCTGCTCACGCTGCTGGGCGCGCTGCTCGGCGGGCTGCTCCCCGCGGCGCTGGTCAGTGCGGTCACCGCCACCGGCGGGGTGCTGCTGCTCGGCGTCGGCCTGCGCCTGCTCGCGCTCAAGATGGTGGCCGTCGGCGACCTGCTCCCCGCGCTGGTCGCGGCGCCGCTGCTCGTCCTGCTGGTCGACGCGATCCGCTAACCGCCCAGGTAGGCCTCGCGCACCGCAGGGTCCTCCCGCAGCTGCGCCGCCGGCCCGCTCGTGACGACCCGGCCCGTCTCCAGCACGTACCCCCGGACGGCCAGGCCGCAAGCGACCTCGACGTCCTGCTCGACCAGCAGCAGCGCCACCCCTTCGCGGGCGAGGCCCGCCACCACCTCGAGCACCGCCTCCACCGCCTGCGGCGCCAAGCCGGTCGACGGCTCGTCGAGCAGCAGCACCCGCGGCGCGCTCATCAACGCCCGGCCGAGCGCCAACAGCTGCTGCTCCCCGCCGGACAGCGTCCCGGCCAGCTGCTCCCGCCGGGAGGCCAGCACCGGCAGCAGGTCGAGCACCCGGTCCAGCGCCCCCCGCAGCTCCTTGGGTCGGGTGTAGGCGCCCATCTCCAGGTTGTCCTGCACCGACATCCGGCCGAAGACGCGCCGCCCCTCCGGCACGTGCGCCAGTCCGGCGGCGACCACCTCGTTCGCGTCCAGCCGGTCGAGCCGGCGGTCGTCGAGGAGCACCTGGCCGCCGCTCGGCCGGAGCAGCCCGGACAGCGCGCGCAGCGTCGTCGTCTTGCCGGCGCCGTTCGCGCCGAGCAGGGCGACGATCTCACCCGCCTCCACGTACAGGTCAATACCGGACACGGCCTCGTGCAGGCCGTAGCGCACCCTCAGCCCGTCGACCTGCAGCCGCATCCGGCGGACGGTACGCGGCGCGTGATGACGTTCCTGTTTCCTCCGGCACAGCGGTGCAGCCGCATGGTTGAGTTACCGCCGCTGACGCCGCGAGGCCCTCCGGGGCCGGACGGCGACAGCTGACGACTTCACGTCGGGGGGCTGAGAGCGCCCCGGCAGACCCGGAGGAGCGTGCGTGGGGAACATCCTCCCCCGTCCCGTCCACGCGTCAGGCCCACCGGCCCGGCGCCCCGCCCGCACCGCCGCACAGCTGCTGGCCGCGCTCGGCGCGCTCCTGGTGGTGCTGCTCGGCACCGCAGGTCCGGCGCTGGCGGCGAACGAGGGCGTACGCGGAACGCTCAACAACGGCGGCGAGCGGGTGGCCGGCGCCACCATCACCGTCGAGGACGAGGACGGCGAGGAGATCGCCACCGCCGAGAGCAACGAGACCGGCGGCTTCGCCATCCCGGTGCCCGGCCCCGGCACGTACGTCGTGAAGCTCGACCTGGAGTCCCTGCCGGAGGGCGTGACCGTCCGCGCGGAGGGTGGCGAGGAGCGCGAAGTCACGGTCCGGCCCGGCGCCGTCGCCCCCGTGCTGTTCATCCTGGGCGAGGGCACCCGCGAGACCACCGGCACCGCCGAGCGGGCACTGCAGCTGTTCGTGCGCGGCCTGCAGTTCGGCCTGGTCATCGCGATGGCGGCGATCGGCCTCTCGCTGATCTTCGGCACGACCGGCCTGACGAACTTCGCGCACTCCGAGCTGGTCACCGGCGGCGCGATGCTGGCGTACTTCTTCAACGTCGTCGTCGGGATGAACCTCATCCCCGCGGCGATCCTGGCGGTGATCGTCGGCGGCATCCTCGGCGGCCTGCTGGACCGCGGGCTCTGGCGACCTCTGCGGCGGCGGGGCACCGGCCTGATCGCCGCACTGGTCGTGAGCATCGGCCTGGCGCTGTTCCTGCGCTTCATCTACCTGTACATCTTCGGCGGCGGCAACCGGTCCTACGCCCAGTACGCCACCCAGCAGCCGATCAGCGTCGGGCCGATCGACATCCCTCCGCGCGACCTGGTGATCATCGCGATCTCCATCGTCGTCCTCACGGGCGTCGGGATCGCCCTGAACCGCACCCGCCTCGGCAAGGCCACCCGCGCCGTGGCGGACAACCCGTCGCTGGCCGCGTCGTCCGGCATCGACGTCGAGCGGGTCATCAACGTCGTCTGGATCGGCGGCACCGCGCTGGCCGTGCTCGGCGGCGTCTTCCTCGCCCTGTCGCAGCAGGTCGGCTTCCTGCTCGGCTTCCAGATCCTGCTGCTGCTGTTCGCCGGCGTCACGCTCGGCGGACTCGGCACGGCGTACGGCGCGCTCGTGGGCAGCCTGGTGATCGGCATCTTCACGCAGATGTCGACGCTGGTGATCCCGGCCGAGCTGCAGAACGTCGGCGCGCTGCTGGTGCTCATCGTCATCCTGGTGGTGCGCCCGCAGGGCATCCTCGGCCGCGCGGAGCGTGTCGGATGACGCTCAACCCCCGCTCCTGCGACCTGGTCAGGAGGTCCGCATGGACTTCGGCGTGATCTTCGACAACACGCTCAACTCCCTGTTCAACGCCGAGGCCCTCTACCTGGCGCTGGCGGCCGTCGGCCTGAACATCCACTTCGGCTACACCGGGCTGCTGAACTTCGGGCAGGTCGGCTTCCTGGCCATCGCCGCGTACGGCCTCGGGGTCGGCGTCACCTACCTCGGCCTGCCGTTCTTCGCGTCCATCGCGCTCGGGCTCGCCCTCGCCGTGCTGCTGGCACTGCTGCTCGGCATCCCGACGCTGCGCCTGCGCGCGGACTACCTGGCCATCGTGACGATCGCCTCGTCCGAGGTGATCCGCCTGGTCGCCCGGTCCGCGGCGATGCGCGACATCACCGGCGGCTCGTCGGGCCTCACCGGCTTCGCCGGCGGCTTCTACGACCTCAACCCGCTCTCGGACGGGACCTACGGCTTCGGGCCGTGGATCTACAACGAGAACCGCTTCTGGCTGCTCCTGGTGGGCTGGTCGCTGGTGGTCCTCGGCTCGATCATGATCTTCATGCTCATGCGCAGCCCCTGGGGTCGCATCCTCAAGGCCATCCGCGAGGACGAGGACGCCGTCCGCAGCCTCGGCAAGAACGTCGTCGGCTACAAGATGCAGAGCCTGGTGCTCGGCGGCCTGTTCGGCGCGCTGGCCGGCTTCGTCTTCGCGATCGCGAACAGCTCGATCCAGCCGGACAACTACGGCACCCAGCTGACATTCTTCGCCTACACCGCGCTGATCCTGGGCGGGACGGCCCGGGTGCTCGGCCCGGTCGCCGGCTCGATCATCTTCATCGGGCTGTTCGTCTTCCTCGAGAACACCCTGGTGCAGGCGATCAACGCCGACATCATCCCCGAGTCGATCATGAACTCCAACCAGGTCGGCATCGTCCGAGGCATTCTGGTCGGGCTGGGCCTCATGCTGCTGATGATCTTCAGGCCGCAGGGCATCTTCGGAGACAAGAAGGAGCTGGCCCTCGATGCCCGCTGACTCCACGAGCACCGCCGCGAGCAAGGCTGCCGCCGCCCTGGCGGACGTCGAGCCGCGACCCGGCGTCCCGAAGCCGGACCCGATCCTCATCGCGGACGGCGTGGCCCGGCGGTTCGGCGGCCTCACCGCCGTCGAGGTCGACCACCTCGAGGTGCAGCGCGGCGTCATCACTGCGCTCATCGGCCCGAACGGTGCCGGCAAGACCACCTTCTTCAACCTGCTCACCGGCTTCGACAAGCCCAACGAAGGGACCTGGTCCTTTGAGGGCAGCGACCTCGGCGGCGTCCCGGCGCACAAGGTCGCCCGCAAGGGCATGGTGCGCACGTTCCAGCTCACCAAGGCGCTGTCCAAGCTCTCGGTGATGGACAACATGCGCCTGGGCGCCACCGGCCAGAAGGGCGAGAACTTCTTCCGCGCGCTGATCCCGGGCATCTGGACCGGCCAGCAGAAGGAGATCGACGAGCGGGCGCTCGACCTGCTCGGCCGCTTCAAGCTCGACGCCAAGAAGGACGACTTCGCCGGCAGCCTGTCCGGCGGCCAGCGCAAGCTGCTCGAGATGGCGCGTGCGCTCATGGTCGAGCCGACGATGGTCATGCTCGACGAGCCGATGGCCGGCGTGAACCCTGCCCTCACCCAGTCGCTGCTCGGGCACGTCAAGGACCTGCGCGAGCAGGGGATGACGGTGCTGTTCGTCGAGCACGACATGGACATGGTCCGCGACATCAGCGACTGGGTCGTCGTCATGGCCCAGGGAAAGATCGTGGCCGAGGGCCCGCCGGACAGCGTGATGGCCGACCAGGCCGTCATCGACGCCTACCTCGGGGCGCACCACGACGCACCGCTGTCGGTCGAGGAGGAGCAGGCCCAGCTCGCCGAGGCCGAAGCCGAGCTCGAGGCGCTGCAGGAAGAGCGGGAGAAGTAGATGACCACCCCCCTGAGCCGCGCCAAGGCCGCTGCGGAGTCCTCCCGCGAGCAGGCGTACGCCGACGCGCGCGCCAGCCACCTGGGCGCCTCGACCAACGCCCTGGTCCGCGTGGACGACGTCTTCGCCGGCTACGTGCCTGGCGTCAACATCCTCAACGGGTGCGATCTGCACTGCGACGAGGGCGAGCTGGTCGGGATCATCGGCCCGAACGGCGCCGGCAAGTCCACGCTGCTCAAGTCGCTGTTCGGGCTGGTCAATGTCCGCCAGGGCAAGGTGACCCTCCGCGGCGAGGACATCACGAACAAGAAGGCCCACCAGCTGGTCAAGATGGGCGTCGGCTTCGTCCCGCAGACCAACAACGTGTTCCCTCGGCTCACCATCGAGGAGAACCTGCAGATGGGGCTGTACCACGAGCCCAAGAAGTTCTCCGAGCGCTTCGACTACGTCGCCGAGCTGTTCCCCGCGCTGCGCACCCGGCGCAAGCAGCGCGCGGGCTCGCTGTCCGGAGGCGAGCGCCAGATGGTGGCGATGGGCCGCGCGCTCATGCCCGCACCGTCGGTGCTGCTGCTCGACGAGCCGTCCGCCGGACTGTCCCCCGCCCTGCAGGACGAGGTTTTCATCCGCTGCCGCCAGATCAACTCGACCGGCGTCTCGATCATCATGGTCGAGCAGAACGCCCGCCGGTGCCTGCAGATCTGCGACCGCGGCTACGTCCTGGACCAGGGACGCAACGCCTACACCGCCTCGGGCAAGGACCTCATGAACGACCCGAAGGTCATCGAGCTCTACCTCGGGACGCTCGCCAAGGCGTGAGGCGCGCTGCGGTACTGCTCGCGCTGGCGGTCGTCGGCTGCGGGAGCGGCGCCGGGCCGGTCGAGCTGTCCGCGGAGGTGCGGCAGTACCGCAACGACGTCGCGCTGCGCCGGCTCTCCGTCACCGTCACGAACGACGGTGACCGGCCGCTGTCCATCAGCGGCGTGCGGCTGGCCGCGCCGGGCTTCGCGCTGCTGCCGATGTCCGACCCGGAGGTCGAGCTGCCGCCGGGCGACCGGGTGGACCTGCCGGTGCCGTACGGAGAGGTGTCCTGCACCAGCCCCTCTGGCGGCGCAGACCAGGCGGAGCTGCGCGTCGACGGCCGCCGCGTCACCGTCGCGCTGCCGGACGAGGGCGGGCTGCTGCAGCGGCTGCGGGACAGGGACTGCACCCAGCAGCGGGTGGCGCAGGCCCTCTCGCTGCAGCTGGGGACCTTCGCGCGCAGCGGCACGCAGCTGAGCGGGGCGCTCGTGCTGACCCGGCAGGGCGGCGGCGCTGAGCCGGTGTCGCTCACCGAGGCAGGCGGCACGATCGTCTACACGGTTCGACCGGCGGGGCTGCCGGCGGTGCTGCAGCCCGGAGCCGACCGCCTGGAGGTGCCGGTCGTCATCACGGCGAGCCGCTGCGACGGGCACGCGCTGTCGCAGAACAGCCGCAGCGCCGTGTTCACGTTCTACGTCGCGGTGGGAGCTGCGGAGCCGGTGCAGGTGCCGACGCTGGCGGACGCCGCGCTGCAGGGCCAGCTCGCCGCCCTGGCCACCGACACCTGCGTCCCCCCGGGCTGAGGACGCCGGAGGGCCCGGCGCACCTGCGCCGGGCCCTCCTTACGTCTGGGAGTGCTGCTACTCGAGCTCACCCGGCTGGTAGTCGACCTCGGTGGTCAGCTTGTTGTCCGGGCCGAACGTGTAGATGCCGACGATGGCGCTGGTCGGGTCACCCTTCTCGGACAGCTCGATCGGACCGCTGACGCCGTCGTAGTCGATGTCCTTGTCGTCCTCGAGCAGGGTCTTGCACTGCTCGAAGGTGGTGCACTTCTCGCCACCCTTGGTGACGCCGGGAAGCTCCTTGGCGATGGCCTCACCCGAGTCGTCGCCGGCCGCGATGGCGGCGAGCGCGGAGGTGATGACGGCGTCGTAGGACTCAGGCGCGTAGCTGAAGTCCTTCAGGGCCGGGTCGATCGCCTTGAGCTTCTCGCGGAACTCCGTGGTGGCCTCGGCACCGGGCAGCGAGCCCTTGGTGCCCTTGAGCAGGCCAGCCGGCAGGTCCTCGCCGAGCGCGTTGCCCAGGTTGCCGTCGACCAGGTAGAGCGGCACCTGCTGCGGGCCGATGCCCGCCGCCACCATCGACTGGATGACCTTGGCGGACTCCTCGAAGCCGATCAGCACGATCGCGTCGGGGTTGGCGGCCTTGACCTGGTTGACCTGCGCGTCGAAGTTCGACGCGGCGGGGTCGTAGAAGACGGCCGACTCGGGAGCCAGCTTGGCGCCCGCGTCGGTGACGGTCGAGCCGATGTTGTCGGCCAGGCCCTCCCCGTACGGGTCCTGCAGCGCGAGGATGCCGACGTTCTGGTGGCCGTCGGCGAGGATCGTCTCGCCGAGGATGCGGCCCTGGAGCACGTCGGACGGTGCGGTACGGAAGTACAGGCCCTTGTCCGCGTAGTCGGTGAACTTCGGCGAGGTGTTCGCCGGGCTGTACATGACGGCGCCGGCCGACGTGATCTTGTCCACGACGGTGAAGGACACACCGGAGGACGCGGCACCGACGATGACGTCGGCCTTGGCCGCCAGGAGGCGGTCCACGGTCGGGTTCGCGACGTCCTGCTGCGCGTCGCCGGAGTCACCCTCGATGTAGGTGACCGGCTTGCCGTTGACGCCACCGCCGTCGTTGACCTCCTTGAGGGCCAGCTCGACGCCGGCGAACTCGGGCGGGCCGAGGAAGGCCAGGTTGCCGGTCTGCGGCAGCAGGCTGCCGATCGTCAGGGTGCCGTCACCCTTGGCAGCGCTGTCGTCGTCGCCGCCAGAAGCGGTGTCGTCACCGCCGCCGCCACAAGCGGCGAGGGCGAGGCTGCTGGCGCTGATGGCGGCCAGCATGCGCCAGGAACGTGCGGGGGAAACCATCCACCGTCTCCTTGAGAGCATGGACGCCGCGCAGATCGCGGCGTTCGAGGTGGTCGGAAGGTAGCGCGGTGCGGGACCCGTTTCTGCGGATCACGCAGGTACGGGACCGCGTCGTTGCCAGGTCGTGACCTCGCGCGCTCAGCCCGGTGCGGGACGTGCCGGAGTGTCCGACTCGTCCAGGACCTCCTGCGCGACGGCCCGCATGGAGCGCCGCTCGTCCATCGACCGGCGCTGCACGTACCGGAAGGCCTCCGGCTCGGTCATCCCCCGCTCGGCCTGCAGGACGGCCTTGGCGCGGTCGACGAGCTTGCGCGCCTCCAGGCGGCCCGACAGGTCGCCGACCTCCTTCTCCAGCGCCACCAGCTCGGTGAAGCGGGAGACCGCCATCTCGATGGCCGGCAGCAGGTCCTTGCGCTGGAAGGGCTTCACCAGGTACGCCATCACGCCCGCTTCCCGGGCCCGCTCGACGAGGTCCCGCTGGCTGAACGCCGTGAGGATCACCACGGGGGCGATGCGGGCCGCCACGACCTGCTCAGCGGCGCTCAAGCCGTCCAGCACCGGCATCTTCACATCCATGATCACCAGGTCGGGGCGCAGCTCGGTAGCCAGGCGCACGGCGCTCTCGCCGTCGCCGGCCTGGCCGACGACGGCGTAGCCGTCCTCCTGGAGCATCTCGACGAGGTCCATGCGGATGAGGGCCTCGTCCTCGGCGACAAGCACGCGCAGCGGCGGCCGGGCAGCGGTCACGGTCCCCTCCAGCTCGATCGACTGCGGACGACGCTAGTGCTTCGGGCCGACGTGCTCGTCCAGCAGGGCGACAGCAGACCGTCTGTTGACGCTGATCCGAGCAGGTGCGCGTAGGGGCGAGGTCCGGCGGCTCCGCGGGAGCGCACCTCCAGCACGTCGCCCCTGGCGCCAGCACGAACCCCGGCGCGTCCTGGTGCAGCCATGCGTAGACGGTGGACGGGTCGGCACCGACGCATGCGGCTGCCTGCGACGGCAGGAGCCCTCGCAGCGCGAGGTGCACAGCCGCCTGCCTCAGCTCGGAAGGGTGGCGGAACGGCACCAGGTCAGCATGGCGGCAGCGTCTGACAGTACCGAGGGCGGGATTCGAACCCGCAAGCCCTTTCAGGCAGATGCGTTTGAGGCATCCGTGTATACCGTTCCACCACCCCGGCAGGGCGACCCCGAAGGGCGGCATGAGCCTATGTCGATCCGGCCGGGCAGGCCAGAAGGCAGTGCTCCTCCTGGGCTGTTCTGCCGCCGGCACGGGTGGTTCGACCGTCTTGCGCCGGCCTGTGGCGCTCTGCCGTGCTTGTCTCGCCCGAACGCCGCTCCAGCAGCACCCGGAAGGCGTCGAAGGACTACTCGACCCTGAGCCTGCCGAGGGAGACCACCATGCGCGCGCTGCGCCGCCTGCTCGTCCTGCTGACCTGCCTGATCGCCTTCTCGACGGCCAGCCTCAGCCCCGCCACGGCCGTCGGCGACGACTACCCGTGGCGCCTGGACACCACCCAGACGGCAGACCGCTGGGGCTTCACCAAGCGGCAGTGCGTCAGCTTCGTGGCGTGGCGCATGGCCCAGCGCGGCCGGCCGCTCAACAACGCGACGCAGCGTTGGGGCAGCGCCCTCACCTGGGACGACACCGCCCGCCGGCTCGGCTACGCCATCGGCACCAAGCCCGTGGTCGGGGCGATCGCGCACTGGAACGCCTACGACCGCGCGCCCTGGTACGCGAACGGGTCCAACACCGTGAACGGCACGATCACGGCGGGCGGCTACGGCCACGTCGGCTACGTCGAGGCCGTCTACTACGACGGGTCGGCGAAGGTGTCGCAGTACAACATGTTCGGCACCCGCACCTACTCGGTCGCGCGGTTGAAGGCGCCGCGCTACCTGTACGTCGGCGTCGCCGTCCCGCGCTAGGTCTCGCTCGGCAGGTCGCTCGCCCGGCGCCCGTAGTGCGGGCTGGTCGGGATGGGGCTGCCGAGCTTGTGCACGCGCATCGCGTTGGTCGACCCGCTGGTCGCGGGTGGGCTGCCGGCGACGATCGTCACGTACTCCCCCGGCTGCATGCGGCCGAGGTCGAGCATGGCGCTGTCGACCTGACGGACCATCTCGTCGGTGTGCTGCACCGACGGCACGAGGAACGTCTCGACGCCCCAGGTGAGGGTCAGCTGGCTGCGGACGTCGGCCACCGGGGTGAAGGCCAGCAGCGGGATCGGTGACCGGTGCTCGGCCAGCAGCCGCGCCGTGGAGCCGCTCTGGGTGAAGGCGACCAGGGCGCTGGCGCCGACGGTGCTGCCGACGCTGGCGGCGGCGCGGGCGATGGCTCCGCTGATGGTCGTCGGCTCCGCCTGCACCTGGGGCACCCGCGAGAGGTCCTCCTCGGCGGCCGTGATGATCCGGGCCATCGTGGCCACCGTCTCGACCGGGTACTTCCCGACGCTCGTCTCGCCGGACAGCATCACGGCGTCGGTGCCGTCGAGCACGGCGTTCGCCACGTCGCTCGCCTCGGCGCGGGTCGGGCGCGAGGAGCTGATCATCGACTCGAGCATCTGGGTCGCGACGATGACCGGCTTGGCCTGCTCGCGGGCGGCCTGGATCGCCCGCTTCTGCACGAGGGGGACCCGCTCGAGCGGCATCTCCACGCCGAGGTCGCCGCGCGCGACCATCAGGCCGTCGAAGGCCGAGACGATCTCCTCGAGGTTGTCGACGGCCTGCGGCTTCTCGATCTTCGCGAGCACGGGCAGCCGTGCGCCGATCTCGTCCATGATCTCGTGGACGCGCACGACGTCGGCAGCCGTGCGGACGAAGGACAGCGCGATCATGTCCACGCGCAGGCCGAGCGCGAAGCGCAGGTCCTCCTCGTCCTTGTCGGACAGCGCCGGGACGCTGACGCCGATGCCGGGAAGCGACAGGCCCTTGTTGTTGCTGACCTTGCCGCCCTCGGTGACCTGCAGCCGTACGTCCTGGCCCTCGATGCCCGTGACGCGCAGGCCGACGTTGCCGTCGTCCACGAGCAGCCGGTCGCCCACGGCGACGTCGTCCGCCAGGCCCTTGTAGGTGGTCGACACGCGGTCGTGGTCGCCCTCGACGTCGTCGGTGGTGATGGTGACGGTCTCCCCCGTCGCCCACACGACCGGGCCGTCCTTGAACGTCCCCAGCCGGATCTTCGGGCCCTGCAGGTCCGCCAGGACGCCGACGCCGCGGCCGGACTCGTCGGAGGCCTGGCGCACCCACATGTAGGCCTCGCGGTGCTGCTCGTGCGCGCCGTGGCTGAAGTTCAGCCGCGCGACGTCCATCCCCGCGTACACCAGGCCGCGAACGCCCTCATACGAGTGGGTGGCCGGGCCGAGGGTGCAGACGATCTTCGCGCGGCGCTTCACAGGTACAGCCTCCCTCAACGGGCGGCGACTATGGGGGAGGCGGGCGACGGATCAGCGTGAGACGGGCGTCACGGGGGCCGGGAGCAGTGACTCGCCGCACAGGTGCCGGTCCACGGCGGCGGCTGCGGAGCGGCCCTCCGCGATGGCCCACACGATGAGCGACTGACCGCGGCCCATGTCGCCGGCGACGAACACGCCGGGGACGCTGGTCGCCCACTGCTCGTCGCGGGCGACGTTGCCGCGCCCGTCCAGCTCGACCCCCAGCGCCTCCAGCAGACCGGTGCGCTGCGGGCCGGTGAAGCCCATCGCCAGCAGGACCAGCTGAGCCGGCAGGACCCGCGAGGTGCCCTCCACCGGCTCGAAGCGGCCGTCGACCATCTCGACGTCCACCAGCTCGATGCCCTCCACGGCAGAGGTGCCGACGAAGCGCTGGGTGTTCACCGAGAAGAGCCGCTCGCCGCCTTCCTCGTGCGCGCTGCTCGTCCGGTAGACCAGCGGCCAGGTCGGCCAGGGCGTCGCGTCGGGCCGCTCCTGCGGCGGCCTCGGCATGATCTCGAGCTGCGTGGTGGACCGGGCGCCCTGGCGGATCGCGGTGCCGAGGCAGTCCGCGCCGGTGTCGCCGCCGCCGATGATGACGACGTCCTTGCCCTCCGCGCTGATGGGCGGCGCCTGCAGGTCGCCCTCCTGCACGCGGTTGGCCGGCACGAGGTACTCCATGGCCAGGTGGATCCCCGGCAGCTCGCGACCCGGCGCGGGCAGGTCACGACCGAGGGTCGAGCCTCCGGCGAGCAGCACCGCGTCGTACTCCTCGCGCAGCTGCTCGACCGTCACGTCGACGCCGACGTCGACGCCGGTGCGGAACTCCGTGCCCTCGGCGCGCATCTGCTCCAGGCGCCGGTCGAGGACCGCCTTCTCCATCTTGAACTCGGGGATGCCGTAGCGCAGGAGTCCGCCGATGCGGTCCGCCCGCTCGAGCACGACCACGTCGTGCCCCGCGCGCGTGAGCTGCTGCGCGGCAGCAAGGCCGGCCGGGCCGGAGCCGACGACTGCGACGCGGCGGCCGGTCTTGGTGACCGGCGGCTGGGGCGTCACCAGCCCGTCGTTCCAGGCGCGGTCGCCGATCTCCACCTCGACCTGCTTGATGGTCACCGGGTCGTCGTTGATGCCGAGCACGCAGGCGGTCTCGCAGGGCGCAGGGCACAGCCGGCCGGTGAACTCCGGGAAGTTGTTCGTGGCGTGCAGGCGCTCGGAGGCCTCGGTCCAGTCGTCCTTCCACACCAGGTCGTTCCACTCCGGGATGAGGTTCCCGAGCGGACACCCGTTGTGGCAGAAGGGGATCCCGCAGTCCATGCACCGGGCGGCCTGGTCGTGCAGGTGCTCCTTGGGGAACTCCTCGTAGACCTCCTTCCAGTCGCGGATGCGGACGTCCACGGGCCGGCGCTCCGGGAGGGCGCGGCCGTGCTTGAGGAAGCCGGTCTGGTCAGCCATGGCTACTTGCCCTTCGCGGTGACGGACACGTTGCTGGGCACGGGGGCGACCGAAGCCATGACGGCGGCGTCGACGTCCTCGCCCGCAAGGCGGGCGGCCTCCATCGCCTCGAGGACCCGCTTGTAGTCGCGCGGCATCACCTTGGTGAAGCGGCCGACCGCTGCGGGCCAGTCCTCGAGAAGCCTTGCGGCGACGGCAGATGCCGTCTCGCGACGGTGCTCGGCGAGCATCTCGCGCAGCGTCTCGACGTCGCCCTCGGACAGCTCCTCGAGATCGACCATCTCGCCGTTGAGCTTGTTGGTGTCGAGGTCCAGGACGTACGCCACGCCGCCGCTCATGCCGGCGGCGACGTTGCGGCCGGTCGGGCCGAGGATCGCCACGCGCCCGCCGGTCATGTACTCGCAGGCGTGGTCGCCGACGCCCTCGACGACGGCCGTCGCGCCGGAGTTGCGGACGCAGAAGCGCTCGCCGACGCGGCCCCGCACGAACAGCGAGCCGCCGGTGGCGCCGTAGAGCAGCGTGTTGACGGCGATGACGTTGTCTTCTGCGGCGAAGGTCGCCTCCTCGGCCGGGCGCACCACGACCCGGCCGCCGGACAGGCCCTTGCCGACGTAGTCGTTCGCGTCGCCGTGCAGCCGCAGGACGATCCCCCGCGGCAGGAAGGCGCCGAGCGACTGGCCCGCGGAGCCGGTCAGGGTGATGTCGATGGTCCCCTCGGGCAGGCCGGCGCCGCCGTGTCGGCGGGTCACCTCGGCGCCGAGCATGGTGCCGACGGTCCGGTTGACGTTGCGGACCGGCAGGCTGATCTGCACGGGCTCGCCGTTGTCCAGCGCGTCCTTGGACAGCGAGATCAGCTCGTTGTCCAGCGCGCGCTCGAGGCCGTGCTCCTGGCCGACGGTCTGCGTCAGGGACGCGCCCTCCGGCAGCTCGGGCAGGTGCAGGATCGGCGCGAGGTCGAGCCCGGCCGCCTTCCAGTGCTCGACGGCCTTCTGCGTGTCGAGCACCTCGGCGTGGCCGATCGCCTCCTGCAGCGAGCGGAAGCCCAACGACGCCAGGATCTCCCGCACCTCCTGCGCGATGTACTGGAAGAACGTGACGAGGTACTCGGCCTTGCCGGAGTACTTCGCGCGCAGCTCCTGGCGCTGGGTGGCGACGCCGACGGGGCAGGTGTCCAGGTGGCAGACGCGCATCATGATGCAGCCGCTGACGACCAGCGGGGCGGTGGCGAAGCCGTACTCCTCAGCGCCGAGCAGCGCGCCGATGACGACGTCGCGGCCGGTCTTCAGCTGGCCGTCGACCTGCACCACGATGCGGTCGCGCAGCCCGTTGAGCAGCAGCGTCTGCTGCGTCTCGGCCAGACCCAGCTCCCAGGGCGAGCCGGCGTGCTTGAGCGACGTCAGCGGCGAGGCGCCGGTACCGCCGTCGTGGCCGGAGATGAGCACCACGTCCGCGTGCGCCTTGGAGACGCCCGCCGCGACCGTGCCGACGCCGACCTCCGCCACGAGCTTGACGTGGATGCGCGCCTTGCTGTTGGCGTTCTTCAGGTCGTGGATGAGCTGGGCGAGGTCCTCGATCGAGTAGATGTCGTGGTGCGGCGGCGGCGAGATCAGGCCGACGCCGGGCGTGGAGTGCCGGGTCTTGGCGATGTACGGGTTGACCTTCGGGCCGGGCAGCTGGCCGCCCTCGCCCGGCTTGGCTCCCTGGGCCATCTTGATCTGGATGTCGTCGGCGTTGACGAGGTACTCGCTGGTGACGCCGAAGCGGCCGGACGCCACCTGCTTGATGGCGCTGCGCCGGGCCGGGTCGTAGAGGCGCTCCGGGTCCTCGCCGCCCTCGCCGGTGTTGCTGCGGCCGCCGAGCTGGTTCATGGCGATCGCGAGCGTCTCGTGCGCCTCGGGGCTGATCGAGCCCAGCGACATCGCGCCGGTGTTGAAGCGCTTCACGATCTCGCTGACCGGCTCGACCTCCTCGATCGGCACCGGCTGCCGGTCGCTGTTGAAGGTGAACAGCCCGCGCAGGGTGCCGGCCTTCTTGGAGAGCTCGTCGACGCGGGAGGTGTACTCCTGGAAGACGTCGTACTTCTGCGTGCGGGTGGAGTGCTGCAGCCGGAACACGGTGTCCGGGTTGAACAGGTGCACCTCGCCCTCGCGGCGCCACTGGTACTCCCCGCCGATGTCGAGCTTGCGGTGCGCGCGCTCGGTGGCGTTCTCGGGGAACGCGCGGCGGTGGCGCGCGGCGACCTCCTCGGCGACGACGTCCAGGCCGATGCCGCCGAGCCGGCTGGTGGTGCCGGTGAAGTACTCGTCGACGAGCTCCTGGCTCAGGCCGAGCGCCTCGAAGACCTGCGCGCCGGTGTAGCTCGCGATGGTCGAGATGCCCATCTTGCTCATGACCTTCAGGACGCCCTTGCCGGCGGCCTTGACGTACTTCTGGACCGCCTCCTTCGGCTCGACCCCGGGGAGGGCGCCGGTCGCGATGAGGTCCTCGATGGTCTCGAACGCGAGGTACGGGTTCACGGCCGCGGCGCCGTAGCCGATGAGCAGCGCGATGTGGTGCACCTCGCGGGCGTCACCGGACTCGACCACGAGCCCCACGCGGGTGCGGGTCTTCTCGCGGATGAGGTGGTGATGCACGGCGGAGGTGAGCAGCAGCGACGGGATCGGCGCCATGTGCTCCGTGGAGTCGCGGTCGCTCAGCACGATGACGCGCGCGCCGGCGGCGATCGCCGTGCTGACCTCGCGGCGCACCCGGTCCAGGGCGTCGCGCAGCGCCTCCCCCCCGCCGTTGACGGGGTACAGGCCGTGCACGGTCACGCTCGAGAAGCCCGGCAGGTCGCCGTCCTCGTTCACGTGGATGATCTTCGCGAGGTCGTCGTTGTCGATGACCGGGAACGGCAGCACGACCTGGCGGCAGGACGCCGGTGACGGCTCGAGCAGGTTCTGCTCCGGGCCGATCGTGCCGGCGAGCGAGGTGACGAGCTCCTCGCGGATGGCGTCCAGCGGCGGGTTGGTCACCTGCGCGAACAGCTGGCTGAAGTAGTCGAACAGCAGCCGCGGGCGCTCCGACAGCACGGCCACGGGCGTGTCCGTGCCCATGGAGCCGATCGCCTCGGCACCCGTCTTGGCCATCGGCGCGAGCAGGATGCGCAGCTCCTCCTCGGTGTAGCCGAACACCTGCTGGCGCCGCAGCACCGACTCATGGCTGTACACGACGTGCTGGCGGTCGGGCAGCGCCGCCAGGTTGAGCTGGCCGCTGTGCAGCCAGTCGGAGTACGGGTGCTCGGCAGCGAGGGCGGCCTTCACCTCGTCGTCCTCGACGATGCGGCCCTGCTCGGTGTCGACCAGGAACATCTTCCCCGGCTGCAGGCGACCCTTGGCCACGACCTGGTCGGCCGGGACGTCGAGCACGCCGACCTCGCTGGCGAGGATCACGCGGCCGTCGACGGTCTGCCACCAGCGGGCCGGGCGCAGGCCGTTGCGGTCCAGGACCGCGCCGATCTGGGTGCCGTCGGTGAACGTCACGCAGGCGGGGCCGTCCCACGGCTCCATCAGCGAGGAGTGGAACTCGTAGAAGGCGCGCTTGCTCGGCTCCATGTCCGGGGCGTTCTCCCACGCCTCCGGCACCATCATCAGCACCGCGTGCGGCAGCGAGCGGCCGCCCATGTGCAGCAGCTCGAGGACCTCGTCGAAGGAGGCGGAGTCCGAGGCGCCGGGCGTGCAGATCGGGAACAGCCGGCTCAGGTCGTCCGGGAGCTCGTGCGGGCCACGGAGCAGCGCCTCGCGGGCGCGCATCCAGTTGCGGTTGCCGCGCACGGTGTTGATCTCGCCGTTGTGCGCGATGTAGCGGTACGGGTGGGCCAGCGGCCAGCTCGGGAAGGTGTTCGTCGAGAAGCGGCTGTGCACGAGCGCCAGCGAGCTGGCGAACCGCTCGTCGGACAGGTCGGGGAAGAACGGCTGGAGCTGCCCGGTCGTGAGCATCCCCTTGTAGACCAGCGTGCGGGTCGACAGCGACGAGAAGTAGGTGCCCGTCTCGTGCTCGGCGCGCTTGCGGGTGACGTACGCCCGGCGCTCCAGCGCGTACGGCGTGAGCTCGTCCCGCGCGCTGACCAGGACGACCTGGGCGAACCGCGGCATCACCGAGCGGGCGGTCCGGCCGATGCCGGCGCCGTCCGGGTCGACCGGCAGCTCGCGCCAGGTGAGGACGCGCACGCCCTCCTCCAGGGCGATGGCCTCGATGGCCGAGCGGGCCGCGGCGGCCTCCGCCTCGTCCTGGGCCAGGAAGGCGGTGCCGACCGCGTAGTGGCCGCGCTCGGGCAGCTCGACGTCGAGCACGGCGCGCAGGAAGGCGTCCGGGACCTGGGTGAGGATGCCGGCTCCGTCGCCGGTCTCCGGCTCGCTGCCGGAGGCGCCGCGGTGCTCGAGGTTGCGCAGCGCGGTCAGTCCCTGCTCCACGGTGTCGTGCGTGACGCGGCCGGCGATGTCGGCGACGAAGGCGACACCGCAGGCGTCGTGCTCGTTGGAGGGGTCGTAGAGACCCTGCGCAGGCGGGTAGGCAGACATCATCGGGCGGACCTCTTCCGGGGGGACTACGGGTGGTGACTCCTGCGCCCCGGGACGTCGCTGGCCCTGCTGCAGATGTCCGGGAGGTTACACGACCCGACGTCTCCGACCGGCGTCGTACGGGGCGCGGGTGGTGCGGGCCACCCGTCCGTACTGTCCGAGATGACCCGTTCGGGTCATGGTCCTGCCCGGCCGCAGCGGGCAGGCTGGTGCCATGTCCCTCCCGTCCTACGCGCGCCCGGCCCCGGCCGTGCGTGCCGCGACGGGCTGGCTGCCGCGCGGGGACGCGCTCCCGGGGGTCGACTGGTCCTGGCGCCACCGGATGGTCTGCTGGGTCCTCGCCCTCCACATCCCGGTGCTCGCGCTCGTGGCGCTGCTGAGCGAGCGCCCGGTCGAGGTGCTGCACGTCGTGCTGCCGCTCGGTGCTCTGCTGGCCCTGGCCTGCCTGACCCGCCTGTCGCGCCGCATGCGGGGCCTCGCGGCGAGCCTGGGGCTGCTGACCGGCTCCGCGCTGATCGTGCACCTGGCCGACGGCTCGAGCGAGGCGCACTTCCACTACTTCGTCACCGTGGCGATCATCGCGCTGTACCAGGACTGGACGGTGTACCTGCTCGCGGTCACCTTCGTGCTGCTGCAGCACGGCGTCATGGCGGGCCAGCCGGCGGGCGTCAGCTACCCGCTGGGCACCTGGGGCTGGGCCTTCGTGCACGCCGCCGCGATCCTGGCCGAGTCGGCCGTGCTGGTGCTGTTCTGGCGGGCCAACGAGATCAGCCGCCGGCAGTCCGACGAGATGGCCGCGGAGCTGCGCGCAGGCCGCAGCAGCGTCGAGGCCCGGCTGGCGGAGACCGACCGCATCCGCGCCGACCTCATCGGGACGGTGTCGCACGAGTTCCGCACGCCGCTGACCGGCATCCGCGGCGCGGCCCTCACGCTGCTCAAGCGCGGCGACCGGCTCGACCCGGCCAGCCGCACCGCGCTCCTGAACGCGGTCCTGGACCAGCAGGAGCGGCTGTCCCGCCTGCTGGAGAACATGCTCATCGCCGCCCGCGCGACCTCCGTCGACCCGGGCGCGATCAGCGACGTCGACGCCGTCGCCGCCGAGGTGGCGATGCTCGCCTCCGCCGGCCGTCCCGGCGCCGGGCCCGTCGCTGTCGTGGTCGAGCCGGGCACCACCGCCCGGATGGACCGCCAGGCGCTGCACCAGGTGCTGGCCAACCTCGTCGACAACGCCCTCCAGCACGGCTCCCCCTCGTCGGTGCCGCTGGTCGCCGGCGGCATCGACGACCGCGGCGTGTGGATCACTGTCTCCAACGAGGGCCGTGTCCTGGACCTCACCGCCGCGGACCGCCTCTTCGAGCCGTTCACGCAGCTCGACAGCGGCGCCACCCGCGACCGCGAGGGCATCGGCGTCGGGCTCTACGTCGTGCGCCGCCTGGTGGACGTGTACGGCGGCAGCGTCGACGTCCGCAGCGAGGCCGGCTGGGTCACCGTCGAGGTGCGCCTGCAGGCCGCCGGCACGGCGACCCGCACCCAGCGGGTCCAGCAGCCCGCCTAGACCGCTGCCTCTAGACGCCTGCTCCGACGGCCGTGCCGACGACGTAGGTGAGCCCGGTGGCGGCGCCGCCGAGCACCAGCTGGCGGGTGCCGCTGTAGAGCGCACTGCGGTCGGTCCACCGGCTGACCAGCGCACCCGCCACGAACAGCGCGAGCAGCGACAGCAGCACCGGCACGAGCAGCGCGGTGCCGCCCAGGACGTACGGCAGCAGTGGCACCAGCGCGCCGAGCGTGAACGCCAGCAGCGACGAGAGCGCCGCGGTCCACGGCGACGGGAGGTCGTCCGGATCGATGCCCAGCTCCTCGCGGGCGTGCACCCGCCACACCGTCTCCGGATCGCGGGACAGCTGGCGGGCGACCTCGCGGGCGGTGGCGTCGTCGACGCCGCGTGCGCGGTAGATGCCCGCCAGCTCGGCCTCCTCGGCGGCCGGCACGCGCGCGATCTCGGCCTTCTCCACCTCGATCTCGGCGCGGGCCAACTCGGTCTGCGAGGCGACGGAGACGTACTCGCCGGTGGCCATGGAGAAGGCGCCCGCCACCAGGCCGGCGAGCCCGGCGAGGGCGACGGTGCGAGGCGGGGCGCCGCCGCCGGCGACGCCCGCGATGAGGGCGGTGTTGCTGACCAGCCCGTCCATGACGCCGAAGACGGCGGGGCGGAGCCAGCCGCCGGTGACGTCGCGGTGGTCGTGGTGGTGCTCGGGCAGGACGCGCTCGCTCACGTGGTCACCTCCGCGGGCTCCGGCTGGGGCTCGACCTGCTCCTCGCGGCGCTCGCCCCGGCGGAGCACCAGGTAGGCCAGCGCCCCCACCAGCACCACGCCCATGACGACGACGTTGAGCCGCAGGCCGAGCACGTCGTTCGCCTCGTCGATGCGGAGCGCCTCGATCCAGATGCGGCCCGTGGCGTAGAGCGCGCAGTAGAGGGCGAAGGCGCGGCCGCCGCCGAGCTTGTAGCGCCGGTCGGCCCAGATGACGAGGCCGGCGACGCCGAGGTTCCAGAGCAGCTCGTAGAGGAAGGTCGGGTGGTAGGCCTCGGCACCCGCGACGGCGTCGGCGTTGTCCGGGTCGATCTCCAGGCCCCACGGAAGCATGGTCGGCCGGCCGAAGAGCTCCTGGTTGAACCAGTTCCCGAGCCGGCCGATCGCCTGCGCGACCGCGACGCCGGGGGCGACGGCGTCGGCGAAGGCCCCCTTCGCGACGCCGCGCTTCCACAGGACCAGCCAGCTGACGAGGAAGCCGCCGGCGATGCCACCCGGGATGCCCAGGCCGCCCTGCCAGACGTAGAGGGCGGCGATGGGGTCGTCCAGGTACCGGTCCGGGCTGGTGATGACGTGGTAGATCCGGGCGCCGACGATGCCGCCTGGCACCGCCAGCGTCGCGACGTCGGTGACCAGCCCCTTGGTCCCGCCACGGGCGACCCACCGTCGCTCGCCGATCACGACGGCGGCGACGACGCCCAGGATGATGGCCAGCGCGTACGCCCGGACCGGGAACGGCCCGACGTTCCACACGCCCGTGTCCGGGCTGGGGAGGTACGCGAGCGTCACCCGGTCAGCCTAGGCGCGCACGCCCTCCCGCACTCCTTGGGCGAGCTCGGCGCTCAGCCGCCGGACGCCGTCGACGCCGTCGCGCTGCAGGGCCTGCACCAGCGCCGACCCGACGATGACCGCATCGGCGAACCCGGCGACCTCGGTGGCCTGCGCACCGGTGCTGACCCCGATGCCGACGCCGACGGGGAGCTCGGTCTGCGCCCGGACCCGCGACACCAGGTCCCGCGCGCCGGCGCCGAGCTGCGCGCGTGCGCCCGTCACCCCCATGACCGCCGCGGCGTACACGAAGCCGCGGTTGGTGCGACCGACGACGGCGATGCGCTCGTCGGTGCTGCTCGGCGCGACGAGGAAGATCGGGTCGAGGTCGAGCTCGCGGCAGGCCTCGAGCCACTCCGGCGCCTCCTCGGGGATGAGGTCGGGCGTGATCGCCCCCGCTCCCCCGGCGTCCTTGAGCGCCTGCGCCCAGCGGCGGAAGCCGTACCGGTGCACCGGGTTCCAGTAGCCCATCACCACTGTCGGTGCTCCCGTGGCGGCGACCGCCTCGACGGCGCGCAGCACGTCGGCCTGCCGGGTCCCCGCGTCCAGCGCCGCCTGGTGCGCGGCCTGGATGACCGGGCCTTCCATGAGCGGGTCGGAGTACGGCATGCCGACTTCGACGGCGTCGACTCCCGCCTCGACCATCGCCACCATCGCCTCGACCGACCGGTCGTAGGACGGGAAGCCGGCCGGCAGGTAGCCGACGAGGGCGGCGCGTCCCTCCGACTTGCAGCGGGCGAACAGGTCGTCGAGCTGGCTCATCTAGGGCTGCTCGCCCTCGTGGGCGCGCACCAGCTCGGCCTCGGCGAGCTCCTCGCCGGTGACCAGGCCGAACCAGCGGGCAGCGGTGTCCACGTCCTTGTCGCCACGACCCGAGGTGTTCACGATGACCACGAGGTCCTCCGGGTCACGCTGCTGCTGCACCCACGCGAAGGCGCCGGCAAAGGCGTGCGCCGTCTCGATCGCGATGAGGATGCCCTCCTTCTTGGCCACGACCTCCAGCGCGCGCATGGCGTCAGCGTCCGGGATCCCGGTGTAGGTCGCCCGGCCGGAGTCGCGCAGCAGCGCGTGCTCCGGGCCGACGCCCGGGTAGTCCAGGCCGGCGCTGATCGAGGTCGTGTCGGCGGTCTGGCCGTCCTCGTCCTGCATGAGGTAGCTGCGGGCGCCGTGCAGGACACCCGGCTCCCCGGCGGTCAGCGGTGCGGCGTGTCGGCCGGTCTCCACCCCGTCGCCGCCGGCCTCGCAGCCGACCAGCGCCACCGAGGTGTCGTCCAGGAACGGGTGGAACAGGCCCATCGCGTTGGAGCCGCCGCCGACGCAGGCGACGAGCGCGTCCGGCAGCCGCCCGACGAGGTCGAGGCACTGCTGGCGCGCCTCGACGCCGATGATGCGCTGGAAGTCCCTGACCATCATGGGGAACGGGTGCGGGCCGACGACCGAGCCGATGACGTAGTGGGTCGTCTCGACGTTGGTGACCCAGTCGCGCATGGCCTCGTTGGTGGCGTCCTTGAGGGTCTTGGTGCCGCTGCTGACCGGGACCACCTCGGCACCGAGCAGCCGCATGCGGGCGACGTTCAGCGCCTGCCGGCGGGTGTCCTCCTCGCCCATGTAGACCGTGCAGTCGAAGCCGAACAGCGCGCAGGCCGTGGCCGTGGCGACGCCGTGCTGGCCGGCGCCGGTCTCGGCGATGACCCGCTTCTTGCCCATCTTCTTGGTGAGCAGGGCCTGGCCGAGCACATTGTTGATCTTGTGGCTGCCGGTGTGCGCGAGGTCCTCGCGCTTGAGCAGGATGCGGGCTCCGCCGGCGTGCTCGGCCAGCCGCTTGGCATCGGTGAGCGGGGTGGGACGGCCGGCGTACGTCGTGAGCAGCCGGTCGAGCTCGGCGGTGAACTCCGGGTCGGTCTTGGCGGCCGCGTGCGCCGCGGTGAGTTCGTCCAGCGCGGCGACGAGGGCCTCGGGGACGAAGCGTCCGCCGTACGGGCCGAAGTGGCCGGCCGCGTCCGGGCTCTCGCTCATTCCTGGCCTCGGGCGGACGGGTGGTTGCCCGCGGTAACGAGCTCGGCGACGGCCTGCCGCGGGTTGCCGCCGGTGACGACGCCCTCCCCCACCAGCACCGCGTCGGCGCCTGCGGCGGCGTAGGCGAGCAGGTCGTGCGGGCCGCGCACCCCGGACTCGGCCACCTTGACGATGCTGTCGGGGATGCGCGGAGCCAGCCGGGCGAAGACGGTCCGGTCGACCTCGAGGGTCTTGAGGTCGCGGGCGTTGACCCCGACCACGCGCGCGCCGGCGTCGAGCGCCCGCTCGAGCTCGGCCTCGTCGTGCACCTCGACCAGCGGCGTCATGCCGAGCGACTCGCTTCGCTCGATGAGGCTGACCAGCGCCTCCTGCTCCAGCGCGGCGACGATGAGCAGCGAGACGTCCGCGCCGTGCGCGCGGCCCTCCCAGAGCTGGTAGCTGGTGACGACGAAGTCCTTGCGCAGCAGGGGGACGTCGACCTTCGCGCGCACGGCGTCCAGGTCAGCCAGGCTCCCGCCGAACCTCCGCGACTCGGTCAGCACGCTGATGACGCTCGCGCCGCCGGCCTGGTAGTCCTCGGCCAGCGCGGCCGGATCGGCGATGGCCGCGAGCGCGCCCTTGGACGGGCTGCTGCGCTTGACCTCCGCGATGACGGCGACCCCCGCGCCGCGCAGGGCGGCCGCGCCGTCCAGCGCCGGCGGGAGGGCCGCCGCACGCTCCTTGAGCTCCTCGAGCGGGGTCTGCGCCTGCCGCACCGCGAGGTCCTCACGCACGCCGACGAGGATGTCCTCGAGCACGGTCATGCGCGTTCTCCCCTCTCGCCGGTGCGGTTCCGTCACGCTAGCCGCGGGGGCCGGGCCCCTCCGCCTCGGGGTCCGCGGCGGTCGGGTCGTCGCCCCGGTCCAGCGCCTCCCACAGGTCGCGCTCGGCCGGTGGCACAGCAGTCTTGGCTGCAGGAGGGTCGTACCGCCTGCCCATGGCAGCCCAGCGACGACCGCGGGCCACGACGAGCAGGCCGGCGGCCGCGACGAGGATCCCGCCGAACGCGCAGACGTACGGCCAGACCGTCTCGGTCATGGTGTCACCGGCGTTGCCGCCGGCTTCACGCACCACCGCGCTGCCCGTCACCGTGACGAACAGATCGCTGTGGACGCGGTAGGTGGCCACGACGACGCCTGCGCCGACCAGCGCGAGGAGCACGCCGACCACGGTGCGGCCCCAGCGCTTCGTCGCCGGGATCGCGACGACCCCGGCGAGCGCGACCAGACCCAGGGCGCGTACCCCCGGCACCAGGTCGCTGCCTCTGACGCCCAGCTCGCGCGCGGGCAGCAACCCGCTGCCCAGGAGGTCGATCAGCGCCCACTCGCGGCCGACAGCGACCAGCACCAGGAACGACCCGAGCAGGCACAGCAGCGCGGCCAGCAGCGGCTCGCGCCTCATGTCACCGGGCGCAGCGTCGCCGCTGCGGCGACGGCACGCAGCACCGCGGCGGCCTTGTTCTCGCACTCGGCCTGCTCACTGGCGGGGTCGCTGTCGGCCACGATGCCGGCACCGGCCTGCACGTACGCCGAACCGGCGTGCAGCACGGCGGTGCGTATCGCGATGGCCATGTCCATGTCGCCACCGGCGTCGAAGTACCCGACGGTGCCGGCGTAGAGGTTGCGGCGGTGCGGTTCGAGCGCCTCGACCACCTCCATCGCCCGCGGCTTCGGGGCGCCGCTCACGGTGCCGGCGGGGAAGGTCGCCCGCAGCACGTCGAAGGCGGTGCGGCCGGGGAGCAGCCGGCCGAAGACGGTGGACACCAGGTGCATCACGTGGCTGTAGCGCTCGACCCGCATGAAGCCGCTGACGTCCACGGTCCCGGGGACGCAGACCCGGCCGAGGTCGTTGCGCGCGAGGTCGACGAGCATCACGTGCTCCGCCCGCTCCTTGGGGTCGGCGCGCAGCTCCTCGGCCGCCTGCACGTCCAGCTCCTCGGTCGCGCCGCGCGGCCTGGTCCCGGCAGGCGGGTGGACGACCGCCCTGTCGCCGGTGACCGTCACGAGTGCCTCCGGGCTCGAACCCACGATGTCGTAGGGGGACTCACGACCGGCGAAGCGCAGCAGGTACATGTACGGCGAGGGGTTGCTGTTGCGCAGCACCCGGTAGAGGTCCAGCGCGTCGACGTCGGTTTTGACCTCGAACCGCTGGCTGAGCACCACCTGGAAGACGTCGCCGGCGCGCACGTGCTCCTTCGCTGTCTCCACGGCGGCCTCGTACGCGTCGGGGCTCGTCCGCCGGACGACGTGGGGGCGGGCGGTCAGGTCGGCGGTGGAGACGGTCGCCGGCGCGGCAGCCGACAGCGCCGTCGTCATCGCGTCGAGCCGCGCGACCGCGTCATCGTAGGAGCCGCCGGGCAGCACGTTGGCGATGAGCAGGACGGTGCCGTCGCCGTGGTCGAGCACCGCCAGGTCGGTGACCAGCATCATCGCCAGCTCGGGCATGCCGAGCTCGTCGGGGGCGATGCTCGGCAGCCGCTCCATGCGCCGGACGACGTCGTAGCCGAGGTAGCCGACGAGCCCGCCGGTGAGCGGCGGGTCGTCCGCCCCCTTGGGGCTCCTGAGCAGCTCGACAGCCTCGCGTACCGCCTCGAGCGGGTCGTCCGACGTCGTCGGCAGGCCCTCGCCGACCCACAGCGCCTTGCCGTCCTGCTCGGTGAGCACCCCGGCCGAGCGCACGCCGACGAAGGACCAGCGCGACCACTGCTTGCCCTGCTCCGCCGACTCCAGCAGGAACGTGCCGGTGCGCCCGCCGGCCAGCTTGCGGTAGACGCCGACGGGGGTCTCGCCGTCGGCGAGCAGGCGTCGCGTGACGGCGCGCACGGGCTGGTCGAGCCGGTCGAAGTCCTCGCGCGACGGGGTGGTCGTGCCCAGCGTCACGGCGACCCGACGGCGGCGGGCAGCTGGACGGCGTCGAAGCAGGTGCGGTCACCGGTGTGGCACGCGCCGCTGCCGACCTGGTCGACCTTCACGAGCAGCGTGTCGCCGTCGCAGTCGAGCGCGACCGACTTGACCCACTGCTGCGAGCCGGAGGTGTCGCCCTTGACCCAGTACTCCTGGCGGCTGCGGCTCCAGTAGGTGCAGCGACCGGTGGTGAGCGTGCGGTGCAGCGCCTCGTCGTCCATCCAGCCGACCATCAGCACCTCGCCGGTGTCGTGCTGCTGCGCCACCGCGACGACGAGGCCGTCCCGGTCCCGCTTCAGCCGCGCCGCGACCTGGGGGTCCAGGTGGGTGGGGCGGACGGCGCTGGTCGGCGGCGTGCTGGGGCTCGGCGTGGTGGCGCTGG
>JAOPWK010000150.1 GCA_025965735.1 Frankiales bacterium | reverse complement strand
GGCGGTCATGCCCGCCGCGCGGCGCTCGGGCACGAGCACGCCCTGCGCGCCGAAGGCGGCCGCGGAGCGGACGACGGCGCCGAGGTTGCGGGGGTCGGTCACGCCGTCCAGAGCCACGATCAGCGGGGCGTCGGCCGCCAGCGCGGTCTGCAGCAGGTCGTCCGGGTGCAGGTAGGTGTACGGCGGGACCTGCAGCGCGAGGCCCTGGTGCAGCGCGCGGCCGGTCATCCGGTCCATCTCCGCGCGGCTGACCTCCATGAGCGCCAGTCCGGCCTTGCCGGCCAGCGCGACGGACTCGGTCACCCGCTCGTCCGCGTCGGTGCCGAGCGCGACGTACAGCGCGGTGGCCGGCACCTTCGCGCGCAGCGCCTCGACCACGGGGTTGCGGCCGACCACCGTCTCCGGTGCCTCCGCCCCGCCCTTGCGCACGCCTCGCGGCCCCGCGCCGCGGTCCACGGGGCGGGTGGCGCTGGCCGGGTTCGCGCCGCCGCGGGCAGCACGCTTCTCCGCCGCTGCGGCCCGCTTGGCGGCCGGGTGCTTGGTGCGCTGCTCGGCCGGGGGGGTCGGCCCGCGGCCCTCGAGCTTCTTCCGGCCCTGACCGCCGGAGCCCATGGCTGCGCCCTTGCGGTGCGTGCCGGCCTTGGCACCGCGACCGCCCTGGCCGCCCTTGGCGACGCCGCCGCCGCCTCCGCCGCGCTGCTTGCCGGTCATCGGGGGTCCCCGGCGCGTCGTGAGCGCAACGAGCGACGGGTTGGGGTGATCATGCGAGCCTCCATCGGACCCCGTCAGGGGTGTCCTCCAGCACGATGCCCGAGGCGTTCAGCCGGTCGCGGACCTCGTCGGCCCGCGCCCAGTCCTTGCGTGCGCGGGCGTCGGCCCGCGCCTCCACGGCGATCTGCACCAGCGCGTCGACGACGGGCGCCAGCTCGCCACCTCCGGCCGCCGGCCACTGCGACACCGGGTCCAGGGCCAGCACGGTCAGCATCCGGCGTACGACCTGGAGCGTCGCCGCCAGCGCCGGAAGGTCGCGGGCCGCCAGCAGCGCGTTGCCGGCGCGTACGCCGGAGTGGACGGCTGCGAGCGCCTGCGGCACGCCGAGGTCGTCGTCCAGCGCCGCGGCGAAGTCCGGCCACGACGCCTGCGGCTCGCCCGGCTCGACCCCGGTGGCCGCCTCGGTGGCGTTGCGCACGAAGGTCTCGATGCGGCCGTACGCCGACTCCGCGTCGGACAGCGCCTGCCCGGACCACTCCAGCTGGGAGCGGTAGTGGCCGGCGCCGAGCGCGTAGCGCAGCACCTGCGGCCGCACCCGCTCCAGCACGTCCTCGACGGTGGTGGAGTTGCCCAGGCTCTTGCTCATCTTCTCGCCGGAGCCGCCCGCGACCGTGACCAGGCCGTGGTGCAGCCAGTGCCGCGCGAAGGGGTGGCCGGCGCAGCGGGACTGCGCGACCTCGTTCTCGTGGTGCGGGAAGACCAGGTCCAGGCCGCCGGCGTGCAGGTCGAACTCCTCGCCGAGGTGGTCCACCGCCATCGCCGAGCACTCGATGTGCCAGCCGGGCCGACCGGGGCCCCACGGCGACGGCCACGACGGCTCGCCCTCCTTGGCGGCCTTCCACAGCGCGAAGTCCAGCGCGTCGCGCTTCTGGCCGGTCTGCCCGTGCGCGACCTCCTTGTCGGAGGCGCGCAGCTGGTCGGGGTCCTGCCCGGACAGCGCGCCGTAACCCTCGACGGTGCGGACGGAGAGGTACACGTCGCCGTCCGAGGCGTAGGCGTGGCCGCGCTCGATGATCCGCTCGATGAGGGCGGTGATGCTCGGGATGCTGCTCGAGACGCGGGGGGTGGCGTCCGGCGGCAGGCACTGCACGGCGTCGTACGCCCAGGTGAAGGCGCGCTCCATCCTCGTCCCGAGCGCCCACCACGGCTCGCCCGCGTGGGCGGCGTCATGGATGATCTTGTCGTCGACGTCGGTGACGTTGCGGACGAAGACGACCTGGTAGCCGCTCTCGCGCAGCCAGCGGTGCAGCACGTCGAGCGCGATGGCGCTGCGGACGTGGCCGACGTGCGGACGCGCCTGGACGGTGGGCCCGCAGGTGTAGACGCCCGCGTGGCCGGGACGGAGCGGCTCGAAGGGCCGCACCGTCCTGGTCAGGGTGTCGTACAGGCGCAGGGTCACGCTTCCCGAGGTTAGTCGCGTTCGCGCATCCGCATCGTGGCCCGGCCGACGACCCGGAAGCCGAGCCGCTCGTAGACCGGGCGGCCCCTCGTGGTGGCGGTGAGCAGCGCCGGGCGGGGCGGGAGTGCCGCCATGGCCGCGGCGGTGACCGCGGTCCCGAGCCCTCTCCCGCGGGCCCGCTCGGCCGTGCCGACGAGGTAGACGCCGACGGTGGTCCCGTCGTCGTGGGCCAGCGCGAACGCTTCCTCCGCGTACGCGCAGGCGACCGGCTGGTCGAGCAGCGCGGTCCCGAGCACGCCGCGCAGGCCGGGCGCCTCCAGACCGGTGGCGAGGGCGCGCTCGGCAGCCTGGAGATGCTCGACGGTGCGGGCGACGGTCACGCGCGGGTCGGGCGTCGGCAGCGGTGCAGCCTCCCGGCGCAGGAGCACCGGGTGGCGGGTCTCCCCCGGCGCCGGCCGGCCCCACAGGTCCATCTCCACCCAGCCGGCGGGGCCGGAGCGGCCGGCGTAGACCGTCGGCGCCGGCTGCGCGCCGTCGCGGGTGAGGACGGTGAAGGAGAAGAACCGGACGGCGGAGGCGGCGTCGGCGGCCACCCAGCCGTCGCCCTGCTCGTGCGGCCAGCCGCCGGCGCGGGCCAGCACCAGCTGGAGCGACGCGAGGTTGGCCGCGTGCAGCCCGGCATCGTCCGCGTCCACGTGCTCTCCCACGCGCTCTCCCACGCGGCGATCATGCAGTTGTGGCACGCCGCGCACGCTCAGCGGGTGTGCCACAACTGCATGATCGGCGACGGATCAGGGCGCACCACAACGCTCCGCCCACAGGCCGCACAGGGGTTCCTCCGCGTGGTGCACCGGCGTGTCGCGGACGGGTTGTGGCAGCGCGAGGCCGGCTACGGCGCGGGCAGGACCAGCGCGGTGGCGATCGCGGCGAGGCCCTCGCCGCGGCCGGTCAGCCCGAGGCCGTCGGTCGTCGTGGCGCTGACGCTCACCGGGGCGCCGAGCACCTCGCTCAGCACCGCCTCGGCCTCGCC
>JAOPWK010000294.1 GCA_025965735.1 Frankiales bacterium | reverse complement strand
CGGGCTCGTGGCGGTGCTGCCCGCCGAGCAGCCCGACTGGGGGGAGGACGCGCTGGGTGAGGACCCGGCAGCTGCGGTGCGGGGCTCCCGCACGGCCTCCGCCGAGGTGGGCCGGCAGGTCGGCGTCTTCGGCCCCCGCGTCGAGGTGCCGCAGGACGCGCCGGCGGTCGACCGGTGGGTCGGGCTGTTCGGCCGCGACCCGCGCTGGTCCCCCGGCGGCTAGACCTCCTGCAGGCCCAGGCACTCCAGCAGCTCGTTGCACGCCACCGGGTCGGTCACCCGGCGGCGGACGGTGGAGGCGGCACGCTGCATCTGGAGGTGCTGGAGCTCGACGGCCTCGTCGAGGCGCTGGGCGTTGGTGCGGATCTCCGAGGGGGCCATGCCGTCACTCTTCCCTGCCGGGCGGTCCGGCGTCCACCCCTGGCGCGCGTTCCGCGGCCGGCTACCTGCTGGGCAGCACCGGCACGCGGACCTTCGCGTCCGCCAGCGTCATGATCCCCGGGACGCGACTGCCGTAGCCGGCGTACATCTCCGCCAGCGGCGTGACCACGAGGAACAGCTGCTGGCCCTCCGGCACCTCGACGGCGACCGCCGGCAGCTCGATCCGCCGGGCGACGCCGGAGACGGCCGTGGCCTCGCGGTGCGGCAGCAGGTTGCTGTGCACCACGGTCGCGTCGGCGGGTGAGGTGCCGACGGCGAGCGCGAAGAAAGCGCGCGCCTCGGGCGTCAGCGTCGTGACCTTCGCGTCGATGTACGGCGTGCCCGCGACCTTCAGCGGCCCGGCGCCCAGCGGGACGTACTGCGCCGGCCCCACCGATGCGACCGGTGTCGTGATGGTCCCGGCGTCGAGCACCGTCGGCGTACCGAGGCGCGGGCTCCGCAGGCAGTCGCCCTCCGGGGTGACCAGCGCGAAGGCGTTCTCTCCCGGGACGGCCCCCTTGGCACCCTTGAGATGGACGTCGAAGAAGCGCACCTGCAGCGTGGTGAAGTCGCCCTTGCCGCCCTGCACGGCCGTCGAGCAGGGGTCGGTGCCGTCGCCGCCGAGGGCCACCGGCGACCCGGCCTGCGAACCCTGGGGCAGGACGGCCGGCAGCGCGTGCCCGCCGTGGAACCCGATGAACACGCTGCGCTTGCGGGCCTCGGGCGTGAGCGCGTCGAGGTTCTTCAGCCCCTGGTTCAGGTTGAACAGGTTGTCGCTGATGCCCTGCCGGACGAGCACCGGGATGTCCAGCCGGCGTCCCTGCGCGATGTGGAAGCTGGGGCCGTTGTCGGCGTAGAAGTCCCGCATGTACTCGGGGTACTGGCCGGTGGCGGCACCTTCGACGAAGCCTTGGGTGGCCTCCTGGGTCAGCGCCTGCGACGGCTGCGCCACGGCGACCAGTGCGGTCAACCACTCGCTGCGGGCGACGCCGGACGGCGCCAGCGCGTCGTTGAGGTCCCACCAGGTGTATTCCGGCGCGAGCGCGTCGAAGCGGGTGCGGCCGGTGGCCGCGATCTCGCTGAAGGCGCCGACGTACTGGTAGCCGCCGCCGTACGAGCCGCCGATCGCGCCGATCCGCGGGTCGCCGGGCCGGTCCTTCTTCACCCACGGCTGCTGCGCCGCGAGGTCGACGAGCTTGCGGACGTCCACGCCCTCGACGGCGGGGTCCATGGTGTGCGCCTTGCCGCCGCTGTCGCCGAAGCCGCGCTGGTCGAAGGAGATCACCCCGTAGCCGGCGTCCAGGTACGGCGCGAAGGCCGCGGGGTCTGTGGTGCGGCTGCCGCCCCAGCCGTGCCCTTCCAGCAGCACCGGGACCTGCCGCTTGGCCGAGGCACCACCCGGCTTGTGGATCGTGTAGCAGATCTCGACCGGGTCGGTGGTTCCCGGGTCCGGCACGCTGGTGAGGCAGCCGTCGGTGGCCGAGGGCGCCTCCTCCGCAGCGAAGGACGCGGGGGCGATGACACCCGCGGTGACGGCGAGGGCGCTGGTGGCGGCGTAGAGCGCGGCGCGACGGATCGAGAACATGCGGGTCTGTTCGACGTCGGCCGGCGGTTTCCTGCGTGCACCGTGCACGTTCCACGGCCGGCGGAGCGGCCGGGCACGATGCAGGGCTGGCCACCGTCGACTCGCTCGCTGCGACCCCGGACACCTCGGCCGAGACCTGGCGGGACGTGCCGGCGGAGGACGGGCAGGCAGCCGCCGCCACCGTCCGCTCCACGGGGCTGGACGTGCTGCGCGGGCTCGTCGTCCTGTGGCTGCTGGTCGTCGTCTACACGCCGACGCTCGGGCTGCGCGGCCACGCCGCGTGGTTCGGGTGGGACCACTCCGACGTGTTCTTCCCGATGTTCGTGCTCGTCGCCGGGATGGGGCTGGCGCTGCAGGTGACACGTGGCCTCCCCTGGCCGCAACTGCTGCGCCGCTTCGTCGCGCTGGACGCCGCCTTCGCCGCCTTCGCCGCCGCAGCAGGGTGGGGCCTGGCGCTGTACCTGGCGGCCCGGTCATGCCCGGGCGGCCTGCCGACGGCCGAGGGCTGCGGGACGTTCCTGGACCGGGACGTGGCGCTGTTCGGCCGGCAGCACGTGTACGGCCAGGGACACGTTGGGCCACGACCCGGAGGGGCTGGCCTCCACGCTCGGCGCCCTCGCCACCTTCCTGGCCGGCTTCGCCGCCGCACGCCTGCACCACCGGCTGCGCGCGTGGCCGGTGGCGGCACGTGCGGGTGGCCTGCTCGCCCTGGCCGCGGCGTGGGCGGTGGCGCTGCCGCTGTTCCTGCTCCTGCAGCCGGTCGGCAAGCGGCTGTGGACGCCGTCGTTCGTGGCCGTGCACGCGGCTGCGGGGATCGCGGCACTGCCGCTCGCGGTGCTGCTGTTCGACGCGCCCCTGCGCAACCGGCTGCTGCGCGGACTCCGCACTGCCGTCGCCTGGCCGCTCGTCGCGCTCGGCCGCAACGCGTTGGTCCTCTGGATCGGCGTCTTCGTCGTCGGGAAGGTCCTGGCGACGACGCCCGTCGCGGGCGGACCGCTGGGCAAGCACCTGCTCGCCACGCGCGGCCCGGTGGGCTACTTCGCGCTCACGGCGGGAGCTGGATCGTCGTGGCCGGCCTGATGCACGCGGCGCGTTGGCACGTCAGGCCGTGAACGAGCACTCCGGAGGAGCGGGCGAGGCATCCCTCACCAGCAGCGCGAGGAGCCGCTGGTGAGGGATGCCCTTCGGCGTCACCGGCCGTTGAGGCTGTTCCGCACGGACTCCTGGACCGACGGGCTCAACGCGGCCGTCCCGCCGTAGAGGTAGGCGCGCTCGATCGAGGGGTGCGCGTTGAAGTAGCCACGCACGGACGCTGGCAGGGCGCCGGGCTCGCTGAGGAGCAGTGGGCCCTTGCCGAAGCGGACGGCGTGCGCACCCCCGGCGAGGCCGTCGGCGAACACGGTCCCACTGGCCACGCCGGCGAAGCGCGGGAAGTCTCCGAAGACCGCTTCGGCCAGCAGGCGCGAGGTCTGGTACTTGTCGGTACCGACGATGCGATCGGCGCTGGGATCTGCGGCGGCGGCTTCGCGCCCGACGGCGGTGCGACGGACGCCCGAGTTCTGGCCGATGTAGCCGCTGGTCGGCGGGGGCATCTTCCCGTCAGCAGTCAGCAGGACCACACCTCTGGTCGCCGCGGCCGCAGCGCCCGCAACCAGTGCGTCGGGGAAGCTCAAGCCCGTGGCGAGGAAGATGCCCGTCCGGTCCGGGATCTGCCGGGCGATCGCGGTGGCCGTGGCGTAGCGGTCGGGGCCGGCCAGGCGCACCGGGTTGAAGCCCAAGTCCTTGATGGCGGTGGCGACGCCGGCCGAGATGGCGGCCGTGCCACCGAGCAGGAAGACGGCTTGCCCGCGCGGCAGGACCCGCTTGATCTCGTTCGCGGTGACCGGGCTGAGCGAGGTGGCGGGCGTCAGCAGCAGCGGCCCCGCCTTGGCAGCGGCGAGGGGTGTGCCGGCGAGGGCGTCTGCGAACGCGTCGCCCCTCGCCAGCACGACCACACTTGCTCGGCCGGGGAGATCGGCTGGATTCCATACGTTCTCGGAAGCCGCAACGGCAGTGCTGTACCGGTCCGCCCCGGACACGCGGCAGGTGTCGGCCTCCACGCTTGCCATCTCCGCGGGGGAGGGAGCCGTGCCGGTGCCGGCGGCGACCGGACCCAGGTAGTCCTGGCTGCCGTCGCTGTACGTAGGCGTCGCGGCCCTCGTTGGGTCGCACGGGTACGCGTCGTAGGAGATGCCGGCAGAGACCTCCAAGGTCGTGGCACCGCCGATGCACGACGACGGGAACGTGGCGCCGTAGGAGGTGCCGTCGAAGCTCGCGGTCGCCTCACAGGCGATGTCGCCCTCGCTGTAGTGCACGTCGGCGCCGTCGGGAGGCGCGCTGCCGAACTGACCCTCCCCGGCCTGGTCGCGGTTGGACGTGTAGGTCACGAAGTACCGCGGGACGTCCTGGCCGTCGGTCTTCAGGCTCCAGGTGACGGAGGTGCCTGCGTCCAGGGCCGGGTCGCGCGGCTCGGCGACGCGCAGGGACAGGCTGACGACGCCACTGGTGATCTCCGCGCACACGCTCGTGACGTCTGCCCGGGGGTACGCCTCTATGCGGGACTGGAACGGCCCCTCGCTCCTGATGGTGTCGCCGGTCGCATCGGCGAAGCAGGTGGCCTCCGCTGCGGCGGGGGGCGCCACCCACACCGCGCCGAGCAGGACCGCCAGAACGGCGGGCAGCGTCATCGCGGTTCGACCCAGGATCTTCACGTTGGCTCACACGTCGGACGATGCAAGCGCGCCTGGCCTGCTGTGTCCGAACCGTCGCATCCTGAGGGAGAGGCGGCACCACCCGTTGTAACCCCCGTCGGCATAGTCAAGACACCGTGCGTCACCACCGCGGGCGACGCGCGCCGGCGACACCGTTCACGCGGTCGGCCTGTTGCCGTGCGGCAGAAGCAGCGCGGCTGGTAGCGGGTACGTGCTGGGGGCGAGTCGGCCTGTAAGCCGGGTTCTGTGCCTCCGGACCGAGGTCCGGGCGACGGTCATCCATCTGGGACCACCGTTGCCGGTGGCCTCGTGCGGTCTACCCGCAGGCATCGGGCGGGCCGCCCTCGAGCGCCTGCGCAGGAGTCCCGAAGGGCTCCCTCTTGACCTTGCTCCGGGTGGGGTTTGCCGAGCCGCCCGGGTCACCCCGGGCGCTGGTGGGCTCTTACCCCACCGTTTCACCCTTGCCGGTCCTCGCCCGAAGACGTGGACCGGCGGTCTCTTCTCTGTGGCACTTTCCCGCGGGTCACCCCGGGTCGGTGTTACCGACCACCCTGCCCTGTGGAGCCCGGACTTTCCTCGACAGGTCTCCCTGCCGCGACCGTCCGGCCGACTCGCCCCGCCAGCAGGCTACGCCTGCTCGGGCAGGTGCCCGGTGTCGTTGAGCGATCGGACGACCGCCGGACCGTCCGCGAACCACTGCACCCGCGACAGGCTGGCCAGGTCGAGGTGCATCCGGTGCAGCGCGGACGGAGGCGCGTCCAGCGCCATCCGCAGCAGCGTCTTGATCGGCGTGACGTGGCTGACGACGACCACCGTCTGCCCGCCGTACGACGCCAGCACCCGGTCGCGCGCCTGCCGCACGCGCACAGCGGTCTCGGCGAAGCTCTCGCCGAACGGCGGCCGCACCTCTGGGTCGGCGAGCCAGGCGTCGAGCTCCCGCGGCCACCTCTGCTTGACCTCGGCGAAGGTGTACCCCTCCCAGTCGCCGAAGTCGGTCTCGCGCAGGCCGGGCTCGACAGCCACGTCGAGGCCGAGGGCGTCCGCGACGCGGGCGGCGGTCTGCCGGGTCCGCACCAGCGGGCTGGCCACCACGGCGACGGCGCCGCTGCCGGCCAGCCGCGCGGCGGCTGCGGCGGCCTGCGCCTGCCCCACCTCGGTCAGCTCCGGGTCGGTCGAGCCGGAGAAGCGCTTCTCCACCGACAGCGCTGTCTGCCCGTGCCGCAGCAGCAGCGTCGTGGTGGGCGGCGCGGCCGGGTCGTTCCAGCCGGACAGGTGGTTCTTCGTCGGCGCCGCCTCGTGCTCGGCCAGCCACGCGTCGGCGGCGTCAGCCGGTCCGCTGTCGCCGCCTGCCCGCCACACGTCGCCGCGTCCCGCCGCGTCCATCGCCTCGTTGGCCAGCCGGTCGGCGTGGCTGTTCTGCGCCCGCGGGATCCAGGAGAAGCGGACCCGCGGCAGCTGCTGCACCAGCGCCGCGGCCTCCCGGGCGAGCGGCTTCATCGCGGGGTGCTTGACCTGCCAGCGGCCGCTCATCTGCTCGACCACCAGCTTGGAGTCCATGCGGACCTCGACCTCGGCAGGGTTCAGCTCGAGCGCCGCCTTCAGCCCTGCGATCAGGCCGCCGTACTCCGCCACGTTGTTGGTGGCCGTGCCGATGCCGGCGGCGCGCTCGGCGAGCACCTCGCCGGTGAGGGCGTCCCGGACGACCGCGCCGTACCCCGCCGGTCCCGGGTTGCCGCGCGACCCGCCATCGGCCTCGACCACCAGCCTCCTGCTCAGAGCCCGGACTCCGCCGTACGCACCATGATCCGGCCGCATTCCTCGTGCCGCAGCACCTCGTCCGGAGCAGCGGCGCGGATCTCGGACTTCTCGTTGTTCATCAGGTCCAGGCGACACCCGCCGCAGCGCCCCCGGCTGATCTCGCCGGCGCCCACACCGCCCTCGGCGGCGCGGATGCGGTCGTAGAGCGCAAGCAGGTCGGCAGGCATCGTCGCCGCGAGCTCGGCCCGCTCGGCGGCGGTCCGCTGCAGCTCGGCCTCGATCTCGACCAGCGCAGCGTCGCGGCGCTGCTCGGCCTCCGCACGCGCCGACAGGTGCTCCTCGCGCCGGCCGGTCAGCTCGTCGAGCGTGGCCTGCGCGGCCTCCGCCCGTTCCATCACCTCGAGCTCGCTGTCCTCCAGGTCGGCCTGGCGGCGCTTGAGGCTGGCCACCTCGTGCTCGAGGTCCTGCAGCTGCTTGGCGACGGTGATGGCGCCCGAGGCCAGCCGCCCCTCGTCGCGGTCGCGCCGCGTGCGGACCTGCTCGATCTCGCGCTCGAACTTCGCCTGCTCGCGGGCGAGGTCCGACACCTCGGTCTCGGCCCGCACGACGCCGTCGCGCAGCGCGTCGACCAGCCCGTCGAGACGGACGATCTCGCTGATCTCGGGCAGCGTCTTGCGCTTGTGCTCCAGGCGGGCCAGACCGCTGTCGAGCGCCTGCAGGTCGAGCAGCCGGAGCTGGACGAACGGGTCGGCCTTCACGCGCTGGGGCTCCTCGCAGAGATCGTCCAAGGGTCGGTGACGAGCGTCGACACGACCGTCTCCACGCTAGTCGCGGCGGCCAGCCGTCGAGCGGCGTCGGCCAGCCACGGCCACTCGGTCGCCCAGTGCGCCGCGTCGAGCAGCGCCAGCCCCTCCGGCGCCTCGCTGACGGGGTGGTGCCGCAGGTCGGCGGTGAGGTACGCCTGCGCACCCGCGCGTGCTGCCTCCCGCAGCAGGCCGTCGCCCGAGCCGCCGCACACGGCGAGCCGCGACACCAGCGCGTCCGGGTCCCCGGCGGCGCGGACTCCCCAGGCGGTGGCCGGCAGCACCGCCGCCGCCCGCTCGGTCAGCTCGCGCAGCGGCAGCGGTGAGGGCAGGTCGCCGACGCGGCCGAGGCCCTGCGTGCCGACGACGGTCGCGAGCTCGAGCAGGTCGTACGCCGGCTCCTCGTACGGGTGCGCGTCCTGCATGGCCCGCAGCACCGCCTCACGCCGAGTGCGCGGCAGGACGACCTCCAGCCGCGTCTCGTCCACCCGCTCCACCTCCCCCACCCGGCCGACGGCGGGCGAGGCGCCGTCGAGCGGCCGGAAGGTCCCCGTGCCGGTGGTGGTCCAGGCGCAGCGCTCGTAGTCGCGGACGTGCCCCGCCCCCGCGGCCGCCACGGCGTCGAGCAGCCGCTCCGCGTCCGCGTTCGGGACGTACATGACGAGCTTGTCCAGGGCATCCCCCGCCGAGGGCGCGAGCGGGCGCAGGTCGCGCAGGTCGAACAGCCCGGCCAGCGCATCCGACACCCCCGGGTCGGCCACGTCGGCGTTGGTGTGCGCGACGTGCAGCGCCGCGCCTGCCGTGAGCAGCCGGTGGACGACGCGGCCCTTGGGCGTCGTCGCGGCGACCGAGGTCGTGCCACGCAGGTAGAGCGGGTGGTGGGTCAGCAGCAGGTCGAAGCCGCCCGCGACCACCTGGTCCACGACCGCCTCGACGGGGTCGACGGCCAGCAGCACCCGTCGCACGGGCGCGTCCGGATCGCCGCAGACGAGGCCGACGGCGTCCCACGCCTCCGCGGTCGACGCGGGGTAGAGGCCCTCGAGCGCCTCGAGGACGTCGGACAGGCTCGTCGTCACGCGCCGACCCTAGAGCGGGTCAGGACAGGGCCGGCTCGCTGCCCTCGGCCACACCGACGGCCACCTTCTCGAGCATCTCGTCCGGCGTCATGTGGAACGCTCCCGCGGCGATGTCGAGCAGGACCGCCCCCAGCGCGACCAGCGAGAGGGTGGTGCCCTCCGGGTCGCGACGGGCGTTGTCCATCAGGCTGCTGTAGGCGCCGGGCTCGCTGCGCACGTAGGACTGCACGACGCGCAGGGTGTCGGCGAAGCGGTCGCGCTCGGGCACCGCGATGATCTCCACGAGCCGACGGTAGGTCGCCGCACCTGCCCCCGTGGGGCAGTCGCGCAGATCCCTGCGCGTGTCGTCCCGTTCGCCCCCGGTTGTCCGTGCCGGAGGCACGACCGTGGACCCAGACAGACTCGAACTGCCGACCTTCGCCTTGTAAGGGCGCTGCTCTACCAACTGAGCCATGGGTCCCGCTCGACCCAGGCTAGAGCGTGGCGAGCACCTTGCGGTACTCCGCGACGTCGCGGGCGTCCGGGATCGCGTTCACGACCTTGTAGGCGACCTTGCCGCTCTTGTCGACGATGAACGTGCCGCGCAGCGCCAGGCCCGAGGTGTCGTCGAAGACGCCGTACTGCTGAGCGACGGCGCCGTGCGGCCAGAAGTCGGCCAGCAGCGGGAAGTCGTAGCCCTGCTCGGCCGCCCACGTGGCGTGCGTCGGACCGCTGTCGCAGCTGATGGCGAGCGTCTGCACGTCGTCGCCGGAGAAGTCCTCGATCCCGTCGCGGATCTCGCACAGCTCGCCCTGGCAGACACCGGTGAACGACAGCGGGTAGAAGACCAGCACGACGTTCTTGCGGCCGCGGAAGTCCGAGAGCCGGACCAGCTGGCGGTTCTGGTCCTCGAGGGCGAAGTCCGGCGCCTCGTCGCCCATCTCGATCGTCATGGGGCGCTCCTTCGCGGGTCAGGGCAGGATGACCGGATGCTAGGTCCTGTCGCCGCGACCGGCCGCTTCGGCATCGCCGAGACCGACCCTGCCGAGCTCGGCCGCGAGGTGCTGGCCGCCTGGGACGATTTCCTCGCCGTGGCTGCGTCCGCCGACCTGGGTCGGCCGTCGCGGCTGCCGGGCTGGAGCGGCCGTGACACGTGCGTCCACCTCGGCTCGTGGGACGACAGTCCGGTGCTCGACGCGATCGTCGCCTCCGCCCGCGCCGGCGACGTGGAGGGGGCGTCCGACCCGGACGCGCAGAACGACGCGCTCGTGCAGGCGCACCGGGACGCCTCCGACGCGCAGGTGCTGGACGCGCTCGCGCGGGGCCGCGACCGCATCGCCCGCTTCTTCGCCGACGAGGCGCAGGAGGTCGGCCGGCTGCTGTCCCGCTCCACCGTCGGGCCGCTGCCGGTCCTGTCGCTGGTCCACGCCGGGACGTACGAGCTGGCCGTGCACGCGCTGGACCTCGCCCCCTGCGGCGCCCGGCCGCCGTCGCCGCAGCTGCTCGACCGCGGGCTGGCGTCGCTGATCGACGTCACCGGCGCGCTGTCCGCCCGTGCGGGCGTCGACATCGCCCTCATCGCCATGACCCCGTCCGGCGGGTGGCGGTACACCAGCGACACCGGTGGCTGGACGACGGCGCCGGTGCCGGCCGGGCCGTTCGACGATGTCGGCGTGCGCGGCGCGGCGGTGGACCTGCTCGACGCCTCCGCCGGACGGGCGGGGCTCCCCCAGCTGCTGCTCTCGCGGCGCCTGCACGTGCAGCACCTGCCGCAGTGGATGCGCCTCGCGCCGCTGCTCGACGACGTGCCCGGCCTGCCGGGCGGAGCGGCGCTCAAGGCCGGCGTCGGCGGGCTGAGCTCGGTGCTGGGAGGGGTCGGGAAGGTGCTGGGCCGCTTCAGGCGGTAGGCCGCACGACCATCGCGATCTGCTTGCCGGCTGCCCGCGTCAGCACCACCGTCACCTCCCGCGAGCCGGTCAGCTTCAGCTGCTTGCGCAGCACGTCCGGCTCCACCGCGGTGCCGCGCTTCTTCACGACCAAGGGGCCGGCGTCGTGCGCCCGCAGCCGCTCGCGCAGCGCCTTGAGCCCGAACGGCAGGACCTCCAGCACCTCGAACCACTTCCCGTACGGCGTCGGCACTCTCGCATCCGCAGCCACGTAGGCGATCGTCTCGTCGAGCAGCCATCCGTCGACCTGCGCGGCGACCTGCTCGACGAGGTGGGCGCGCACGACGGCGCCGTCCGGCTCCAGCAGCCACGCACCCGGCGGGCGCACCGCAGGGGCGGCCACCGGCTCGTCGACCAGCACGTGCGGCCCGGGCAGCAGGCTGGCGGTGCGGCGGTGCCCGGTGCGGACGGCGCCGGCCAGCAGGACCGCCTCCTTCACCTCGCCGCGCAGCGAGACGACCTCCACCTCGAGGTCCGGCGCGAGGGCGTCGTGGTCCACGCCGGGCGCGACCTTCACCACCAGCGACCGTACGCGGGAGCGCCAGGAGAGCACCTGGTCCAGCGGCGGCGCGTACGCCCGCGGGTCGAACACCCGCCGGCCGCCGGCCCGGCGCGCCGGATCCACCACCACGTCGGCCCCGGCCGGCAGCGGCAGGGCGGTCACGTCCGCCCGCACCAGCGACACGTCCCGGCCCAGGACCGCGGCGTTGGCGCGGGCGAGCAGCAGCCGGGCCTCGTCCAGGTCGACGCCGACGGACCCGTGCGGCAGCGCGAGCAGGTCGCCGCCGACCGAGCAGCACAGGTCCAGGACCGGCCGGTCGAACAGCCGGGCGCGGTGCACGGCCAGGTCGTACGAGGAGGCCTGCTCCAGCGCCGGTCCGGTCCACCACAGCTCGTCGCCACGCGGGTGCTTGGCACGCGCGCGGACCCGCAGCAGGGCCTGCTCGAGAGCGAGCGGCCCCAGCGCACCGAGCGGTCGTACCGCCTCCGCCGTGCGCAGCCGGGCCGAGGAGGACAGGTCGAGCCGCTCGGCGGCCGCGACAGCGGCCCGGCCCTCCGGCGACAGCAGCGACCGCGCCTGCTCCGGCGTCAGTGCCGCGACTTGCCCTTGCTCGCCTTGGGCGAGACCAGGCGGGTGCCGGACCACTCGGGCGCGGCGCTGGTGCTGCGGGTGCTCGACAGGCCCGCCGTCGGGGCGGCCTCGTCGATGTCGCTGGGCTCCACGTGCCCGGCGCGGCCGGCCTTGGGCGTGAGCAGCCAGACGACGCCGTTGTCGGCGAGGTTGGTCAGGGAGTCGACGAGGGCGTCGACGAGGTCGCCGTCGTCCTCCCGCCACCACAGCAGCACGACGTCGACGACGTCGTCGCTGTCGTCGGTGAGCAGCAGCTCGGTGCCCGTGCGGGCGGCGACGTCGGCGAGCAGGGACTGGTCCACCGACACGTCGCTCTCGACGTCGGAGCCCACCACCTGCACGACCATGCCGGGCTCGATCCCGAGCTTCTCAGCCAGGCCACGCTGTGCCGCGTGGTCCGCGGACGTGCTCACGGGTGCCCCTTCCGATGTCGCCCCGGCGGGGCGTTCGGGGGCAGTTCACCGGACCGGACCCGGCTGCGCAAGTGGCCCCTGCGCGCGTCGCCGCTGCTGTTGCGCCGTTCGGCCCCGTCCGGCCCACCCCTTGTGACCATCTTGCGGACTAGGTGTTCGGCGAAGGAGGGGGCGTGCCGAGGACCACCGCACGTCGGAGCGCAGGCTCCGGCTCCGGGGTGCGTGCGCTCCGGCGAGCGCGGGGGTCCCTGCATGGCGGCGCGTCAGAGGTGGACCGGCACCGGTCGCTCTGCTGCGACACGACCGCCGGCGGTGGGCTGAGGGTGGAGTCCCGGCACTGGTCCACGCAGCAGCTCACCGAGCTGCTCACCGCCGTGGCCACGCTGCCCGACCAGGCCACGATCGTGCGCCGGGCCGTCGAGCACGCCGCCGAGAGCCTCGAGTGCGAGGTCGCCGCGCTCGTCGTCGAGCGCTCGGTCGTGCACTGCCTGGGCTACCCGCGCGACGAGGTGCCGGTCGACGACCTCGTCGAGGTCGCCGGTGGCGGCCACGCGCTGCTGGAGGTCCTCGGGGTCGGCCCGTGCCTGGTGGCCAGCACCGACTGCGACGCCCTCGGGGGCGCGCGGCTGCTGCTCGCCCGCACGCAGGCACTGCCCTTCAGCCAGGAGGAGCGCGCGCTGCTGCGCGGCATGGCGCAGGTGCTGAGCCTCGCGCTGCAGGCCCGCAAGCTCGTCGACGAGGAGCGCTCGCACCGCCGGCTGAGCGACGCCCACGCGGCCGACAACGCCCAGCTGCTCGCCTCGCTCCAGGAGCGCCAGACGCTGCTCGAGCGGCTCTCCCGCATCCAGCGGTCGATCTCGTCCCGCCAGCCGCTGCACGACGTCCTCGACGCGATCGTGCTGGGTGCCCAGGAGCTGCTCGGCGAGGACATCGTCGGCCTGCGCCTGCTCGACCCCGAGAACAACGGCTACATGGTGCTGAAGTCCGCCATCGGCGTGCCGGAGCACCTCATGTCGGCCACCATCCGCCAGCCGGTCGGGCAGGGCATCGGCGGCCGGGCCATCGTCGAGAACCGCCTCGTGCACACCAGCAGCTACCCGACCGTCGACAAGCCCCTGCCCGGCTTCGCCGCCGACGGCATCCAGTCCGCGATGGCCTGCCCGGTGCGCCAGGGCAGCCGCGCGGTCGGCAGCCTCGTGGTGGCCACCCGCCGCGCCCAACGCTCCTACAGCGCCTCGGAGCAGGAGGCGCTGGTTGCCTTCGCCGAGCACGTCAGCCTGGCACTGAACGACGCGCAGTCGGTCGACGCGCTGCACCGCGCCGTCGACACCGCGACCCACCAGTCGCTGCACGACAGCCTGACCGGGCTGCCGAACCGCGCGCTGTTCCTCGACCGGCTCTCGCACGCCGGCGAGCGCAGCGCGCGGCAGTCGGGGATGCCGTTCACGGTGCTGTTCATCGACGTGGACGACTTCAAGGTCGTCAACGACTCGCTCGGCCACCTCGTCGGCGACCGGCTGCTCACCGCTGTCGCCGAGCGCATCTCGAGCTGCCTGCGCTCGCACGACACCGTCGCGCGGCTGGGCGGCGACGAGTTCGCCGTCCTGCTCGAGGGCAGCAGCGTCCAGGAGGCCGCCGCGGCCGCCGACCGGGTGCTGCAGGCGCTGCACGAGCCGTTCGCGCTGGTCGACGGGCAGTACGTCCACGTCAGCGCGAGCATCGGCCTGGTCACCACCTCCGGCGGGCGCGAGCAGCCCGAGGAGCTGCTGCGCGACGCCGACGTCGCGATGTACCGCGCCAAGGTCGAGGGGAAGCACCGCTTCGTGGTCTTCGAGCCGGAGATGCGCGACCGGCTGCAGGCCCGCACCGAGCTGGAGTCCGAGCTGCGGCAGGCCGTGGCCGCCGAGCAGTTCGCCGTGCACTACCAGCCGGTCGTCGACGCGGCCCGCCGCACGGTCGTCAGCACCGAGGCGCTGCTGCGCTGGGAGCACCCGCGCCGCGGGCTCGTCTCACCGGCGGAGTTCGTGCCGCTGGCCGAGGACACCGGGCTGATCGTGGCGCTGGGCAGCTTCGTGCTGCGGGAGGCCTGTCGGCAGACCGCCGAGTGGCGCCGCTCCCCCGAGCTGGCCGATCTCACCGTCAGCGTCAACCTCTCACCACGCCAGCTGCAGGAGCCGGGGCTGCTGGACGACGTCCACGACGCGCTGGCCGCGTCCGGCCTGCCGGCCTGCGCACTGGTGCTGGAGATCACCGAGAACCTGCTCGTGCGCGACGTCGAGCAGGCCAGCCAGCGGCTCAACAGCCTCAAGGCGCTGGGCGTGCGCCTGGCCGTCGACGACTTCGGCACGGGCTACTCGTCGCTGTCGTACCTGTCCCGCCTGCCGGTCGACATCCTCAAGGTCGACAAGTCCTTCGTCGCCGGCATCGCCGACGAGGACTCCGCCGGCAAGCTCGCGTGGGCCGTCCTCGCCCTGGCCAGCTCGCTGGACCTCGAGACGGTGGCCGAGGGCGTGGAGACGCCGGAGCAGGCCGACGCGCTGCTGGCACAGGGCTGCACCCGCCTGCAGGGCTTCCTGTACTCCCGGCCGGTACCGGGCGCCGTGCTGCCCGGAACGGCGGCCGCCCTGCGGGACCGCCTGGCGATGGCGCAGACCGCCCGTCAGGTCGTGCCCGGCGCCCGGCGGCCCGAGCGCGGGATCGTCCTGCCGACCGGCTAGGCCGACAGGAAGGACAGGCGCACCGACCGGACAGCGTTGTCGACGTTGAGGTCGACCAGCGCGACCGACTGCCAGGTGCCCAGCGCGATCTCACCGCCCAGCACAGGGAGCGTCGCGTACGGCGGGACGAGCGCAGGCAGCACGTGCGCGCGGCCGTGCCCGCGCGACCCGTGCCGGTGCCGCCACCGGTCGTCCGCGGGCAGCAGGTCGCCGAGCGCGGCCAGCAGGTCGTCGTCGGAGCCGGATCCCAGCTCCAGGACCGCCACGCCGGCGGTGGCGTGCGGCACGAACACGTGCAGCAGCCCGTCGCCGCGCCCGCGGACGAACCCCCGGCACTGCCCCGTGAGGTCGTGCACCACCTCGCGCCCGCCCGTGCGCACCGTCAGCACCGTCGTCTCCACGCGCTGAGCATGCTTGGTTACCGGGCGGTAGGGGCGAGGATGGACGCAGCCCCCTCCGCACGACCCCAGGAGCAGCGTGACCACGACCGGCGCCGACAAGTTCACCGTCATCAGCGACGGGCTGCCGACCCAGCTGCCGGACAGCGACCCGGCGGAGACCGCCGAGTGGCTGGAGTCGCTGGACGGCGTGCTCGACACCGCCGGCCGCGGCCGAGCCCGCTTCCTCATGCTCAAGCTGCTGGAGCGGGCGCGCGAGAAGGCCGTCGGCGTGCCGGCCCTGCGCAGCACGGACTTCCTCAACACGATCCCGCCGGAGCGCGAGCCCGACTTCCCGGGGGACGAGCACCTCGAGCGGCGCATCCGGGCGTACGTCCGGTGGAACGCGGCGATCACGGTCAGCCGCGCGAACCGGCCGGAGATCGGCGTCGGCGGCCACATCGCGACCTACGCCAGCGCGGCGAGCCTGTACGAGGTGGGCTTCAACCACTTCTTCCGCGGCAAGGACTCGCCCGACGGCTCGGGCGACCAGGTGTTCTTCCAAGGCCACGCCTCCCCCGGCATCTACGCCCGCGCCTTCCTCGAGGGGCGGCTGACGCAGGACCAGCTCGACGGCTTCCGGCAGGAGTCGCGGCCGGCCAGCCTGCCCAGCTACCCGCACCCGCGGCTGATGCCGGACTTCTGGGAGTTCCCGACCGTCTCGATGGGCCTCGGCCCCATCGACGCGATCTACCAGGCCCGCTTCAACCGCTACCTGCACGACCGCGGCATCAAGGACACCAGCGCGAGCCGGGTGTGGTGCTTCCTGGGCGACGGCGAGATGGACGAGCCGGAGTCGCTGGGCGCCATCGGCGTCGCGGCCCGCGAGGAGCTCGACAACCTGGTGTTCGTCGTGAACTGCAACCTGCAGCGCCTCGACGGCCCGGTGCGGGGCAACGGCAAGATCATCCAGGAGCTGGAGTCCTACTTCCGCGGCGCCGGCTGGAACGTCATCAAGGTGGTGTGGGGCCGCCAGTGGGACGACCTCATCGCCAACGACCACGACGGCCTGCTGCTCAACGCGATGAACAGCACGCCCGACGGCCAGTTCCAGACGTACTCGGTGGAGAGCGGCGCCTACACGCGCGAGCACTTCTTCGGCCGCGACCCGAAGCTGCTGGAGATGGTCGAGCACCTTTCCGACGACCAGATCCGCGGGCTGCCGCGCGGCGGGCACGACTACCGCAAGGTCTACGCGGCGTTCGACAGCGCGACCAAGCACGTCGGCCAGCCGACGGTGATCCTCGCCCACACGATCAAGGGCTGGACCCTCGGCAAGGACTTCGAGGGCCGCAACTCCACGCACCAGATGAAGAAGCTCACCAAGCCCGAGCTCAAGGAGCTGCGCGACCGGCTCTACCTCGAGATCCCGGACAGCGCGCTCGAGGGCGACCTCCCGCCGTACTTCCACCCCGGTGAGGACTCCGACGAGGTGCGGTACATGAAGGAGCGCCGCGCCGCGCTCGGCGGCTCGCTGCCCCGCCGCGTCGTGCGCGCCAAGGCGCTGACGCTGCCCGGGCCGGAGATGTACGACGAGCTCAAGAGGGGCTCGGGCAAGCAGGCGGTCGCCACCACGATGGCGTTCGTCCGGCTGCACAAGGACCTGGTCAAGGACAATGAGATCGGCGCCCGCATCGTGCAGGTCATCCCGGACGAGGCCCGCACGTTCGGCATCGACGCGATGTTCCCGACCGCCAAGATCTACTCGCCGTTCGGCCAGAGGTACGACGCCGTCGACCGCGAGCTGCTGCTGTCCTACAAGGAGAGCGAGCAGGGGCAGATCCTGCACGAGGGCATCACCGAGGCCGGTTCCATGGCGTCGGTGATCGCGGCCGGCACGTCGTACGCCACGCACGGCGAGCCGATGATCCCGGTCTACGTCTTCTACTCGATGTTCGGCTTCCAGCGCACCGGCGACCAGATGTGGGCGCTGGCCGACCAGCTCGGCCGCGGCTTCCTGCTCGGCGCCACCGCCGGCCGCACCACGCTCAACGGCGAGGGGCTGCAGCACCAGGACGGCCACAGCCTGCTGCTGGCCAGCACCAACCCGGCCTGCGTCGCCTACGACCCGGCGTTCTCCTACGAGGTGGCGTTCATCGTCGAGGACGGCCTGCGGCGGATGTACGGGGAAGACCCGGAGGACGTCTTCTACTACCTGACCGTCTACAACGAGCCGTACCCCCAGCCGGTCCTGCCGGACGTGCCGCGGCTGCGCGAGGGCGTGCTGCGCGGGCTCTACAAGGTGGCTCCCGCCGACGGCGAGGGCCCCCGGGCGCAGGTGCTGGCCAGCGGCATCACCGTGCGGCTGGCCCTGGACGCCCAGCGCGTGCTGCGCGAGGACTGGGGGGTGGCCGCCGACGTCTGGAGCGTCACCAGCTGGAACGAGCTGCGCCGGGACGCCATCGAGTGCGAGCAGCACAACCTGGTGAACCCCGACGCGCACCGCACGCCGTACGTCACGCAGGCGCTCATGTCGACGACCGGCCCCGTGGTGGCGGTCAGCGACTGGATGCGCGCGGTGCCGGACGGCATCAGCCGCTGGGTCCCGGGCGACTGGACCTCGCTGGGCACCGACGGCTTCGGCCGCTCGGACACCCGCGCCTCGCTGCGCCGGCACTTCAAGATCGATTCGGAGTCGATCGCGGTGGCCGTGCTGGCCGAGCTGGCCCGTCGCGGCGAGGTCGCCGCCGACGCCCCGCAACGGGCGATCGACCGCTACGACCTCACCTCCGAGCAGCTCCCCGCTTCCAAGGACACCACCGAGGGCTCGAGCGAGTAGGCGCCAGGCTGCGGGGTACCGGCGGAACATGGAACGAGGCAGCGACAAGCACAGCGCCCGCATGGACGACGCCCTCGAGGCGGAGGTCTCCGGACTGATCCGCTCCGGGCACGACAGCCGCGCGGACTGGAACTCCCCAGAGCCCTCCGGCGAGGACCAACCCGACGTCGACCTGGTGCCCAACGGCACCCTCGCCGGCGGCGTGCCCGACGGCATGACCGAGGCCGACGTCGAGCGCCGCAGCGAGCTGGCGCAGTACCTCGGCCGGGTGTGGCCGGCCACCAGCGAGCAGGTCCTGTTCGTGGCGGTCGAGAACGACGCGCCCGAGGACATCCTGACGACGCTGCGCCACCTGCCGCCCGGCCAGAGCTTCGCGAACCTGCAGGAGCTGTGGGCCACGATCAGCGGCGGCCACGTCGAGGCGCACCGCTTCTAGCGGGACCAGCCGCACCTGGCCCTTTCGGGTCAATCCTGCACCTGTCGCGTGTCAACGCTCCAGGTGGAGCCCTGTTCTGCCGCAGACTCAGGCAGGCGCACGCGGCGACAGGAGCAGGGCCATGGGCAAGACCATCACGGTCAGCCGGCTGGAGGACCACCCCAACCTGCCTGAGGTGCTGGGCGTCCTCGCGCAGCTCGCGCACATCGGTGACGACCATCTGGTCGCGCTCGCCGACGCCTGGGTCAACAGCCCGGCGCTGGCGCAGGCCCGCGACCGCGCCCTCGGGCCGGAGAGCCCGCTGGTCGTCGAGGTCCTCGCGGCCTTCGACGCGCTGTCCTCGCTGTTCGCCGACGACCTGGCGGGCGAGGCCGACTACGTCGTCGTCGAGTGCGCCGTGACGGTCCGGGCGCTCAAAGCGGTGCGGGACGCCATCGCCGCCGCCTACGCCCGCCCCATGCTGACCAGGTCCGACCACGCCGCGCTGCTGCGGCCGTGGCGGACCGTCTTCCCCCAGCCAACTGTCGACGAGCCCGACCTCGGTCCGCGCGCCGACTCGGTCAAGGCCCTGCTGTCGCTGCTCCCCCGGCTGGCCGGGCGCTGCCACGACGAGGACGGCCAGGCGCTGTTCGACGTGCTGGTGGACCGCTCGTTCGTCGCGGAGGCCGACCGCGCCGACGCCGCCCAGAGCGCCTTCCAGGCCGCCGTGCTGACCAGCCGCCGACGGGTGTGGGCACTGGTCCGCCGCACCGGCACCGAAGGGCTGCTGCGCCCCTGCACGACCTGCCGCGGGTCCGTGACCCCTGACCGCGACACGAGCCGGGTCCTCGAGCTGTGCCTGGACGCCGCGTGCGCCCTGCTGGTCGCCGACGCGGTCCCGGACGCCTGCACCGACCTGCTCGCCGAGCAGGTCCTCGCGCTCATCCCCGCGCAGCGCCCGCCCAGCTGAGCAGCTCGTCCGCGCTCCTGCTGTTGACGATGCGGTCGGGGGTCACGCCGCACAGGTAGGCCCGCTCGCAGCCCAGGTGCTGCCAGTCCAGCTGGCCGGGTGCGTGCGCGTCGGTGTCGATGGCCACGTCGCAGCCCGCCTCGACGGCCAGCCGCAGCAGCCGCTTGGGCGGGTCGAGCCGCTCCGGGCGACTGTTCACCTCGACCGCCACCCCGAACTGCGCGCACGCGGCGAAGACCAGCTCGGCGTCGAACTCGCTCTCCGGCCGGCCCTTGCCGCCGCGCCCGTGGCCGAGCACCTGCCGGCCGGTGCAGTGGCCGAGGACGTCCGTATGCGGGTTGCTGATGGCCGCGATCATCCGGGGCGTCATCTCCTCCGCCGGCATCCGCAGCTTGCTGTGCACGCTGGCGACCACGATGTCGAGGCGGGCCAGCAGCGCGGGGTCCTGGTCGAGGCTGCCGTCCTCGTTGATGTCGCACTCGATGCCGGTCAGCAGGCGGAACGGCGGTCCGCTGTCCTGGGCCAGCCGCTCGTTGACCTCCGCCACGACGTCGAGCTGCTGCAGCAGCCGCTCAGCGGTCAGGCCGTTGGCCACGGTGAGCCGCGGCGAGTGGTCGGTCAGCACCATGTACTCGTGGCCCAGCGCCCGCCCCGCGCGGGCCATCTCCTCGATCGGCGAGCCGCCGTCGGACCAGTCGCTGTGCGTGTGCAGGTCGCCCTTCAGCGCGCTGCGCAGGGAGGTCGCGCCCTCGCTGACGGGGGTGTCGCCGAGGGTCTGGACCCGCCGCAGGTACACCGGCTCCTCGCCGCGGAGTGACTCCGCGATCACGATGGCGGTGACCTTGCCGATGCCCTTGAGGTCTCCGAGCGTGCCGGCGCGGGCTCGCTGCGCGAGCTCCTCCGGGTCGAGGGCCGCCACCGTGGCGGCGGCGGTCCGGAAGGCGCGGACGCGGTACGACGGCTCGAGCGCGCGTTCGAGGCAGAACGCGATGCTGCGCAGGTCCTCGACCGGGTCCCTCACGCGGTGCCGAGCCCCTTCTCCGCGACGTCCACTGGCCGGCCCTCGTCGGAACGCCAGGCGGCGAACACCGCGGTGCAGAGCGCGGCCCAGCCCAGCCCGATGAAGAGCCCGGCGGTGACGTCGCTCGGGTAGTGCACGCCCAGCAGCACCCGGCTGACGGCGACGAGGGCGCTGAGGGCGAGGGCGCCGGTGAGCAGCAGCCGGCCGCGGCCGGTGTACGGCTGCAGCAGCACCGCGACGGTCGCGTAGAAGGCGGCCGAGCCCAGGGCGTGGCCGCTCGGGAAGGAGGCGCCGAGCGCCGTGGCGATCGGCTCGTCGAACACCGGACGGGCGCGGTCGACGGCCAGCTTGAGACCGGAGGACAGCACGGTGGCGCCCACGCGGGCGACGACGACGTACAGCGCCAGCCTGCGGGCGCCACGCCGGTACAGCCAGCCGGCCAGCAGCAGCGCGGCGGCGGTCAGCAGCAGCGGCTCCCCCAGCAGCGTCACGGCCTGGGCCAGCACCCGCAGCACGTCGGAGCCCGCGGTGGCGCGCTCGGCAGCGCCCGACAGCCGCTCGTCGAGACTCACCAGCGCCGGGTTCTCGCTGCGGACCAGCACGGCGAGCGGCACGGTGACCACGAGCACGACCAGCGCGCCCAGCAGGCCGAGGGCGAGCCGGCGGCCGGCGCGTTCGGCGGCGTGGTCCTGCAGCGCGGTCACAGCCGCAGCCTGCCCGACCCGCCGCCCCGGACACGCCCGGCGCTGCAACCCACCCCGCGCCCGCGCGTCCCCCCGGGTGATCCACAGAAGGATCGGTCTCCTCAGGGCGCTGCACCGCCTCCTACGGGACCGATGCTTCTGTGGATCACGGGAAGGGGGGCCCGGACACGGCGCAGCGCCCGGGAGCCGAGGCTCCCGGGCGCTGCGCGGTCGTGCAGGTGCTGCTAGGCCGTCGGGCGACGACGACGCGCCGGAGCGGCCGTCGCGGTGCGCGTGCGACGGGCGGCGGTGGCCGGCTCCTCGCTGGCGCTGCTGTCCGAGGAGGTCTCGTTCTTGATCTCCTGGGCCTTCTCCTGGCCCTTGCTCTGCATGTTGCGGATGGCCTCGCGGGCCGGGTCGATGCCGCCGACGCCGAAGGCGATGATCGGCGGGATGACGATGAGCGCGAGCAGGGCGTAGAAGACGCCGCCGACGATGAGCGGGGCGATCTGCAGCTGGTCCAGCGCGAAGAAGACGCCGATGCCGATGATGAACAGCGACGCGACGTTCGCGAGCATGGTGCCGTAGCTCAGGCCGCCGAGCGCGTTGCTGAGCAGCTCCTTGACGGCCGCGGCGATGGCGGCGGCGATCACGAGCGCGAGGATGGCGACGGCGAGGTTCGGCAGGAAGCGCACGATGCGGTCGATGAACTGGCTGATCGGGTTGTTGGCGCCGAACACCGAGAACGCGAGCGACAGCACGCCGAGGAAGATGAAGTAGTAGACGACCTTGGCCAGCAGGCCGGCGGCGTCGTACTTGCTCTTGCTCATCGCCTGCTTCACGCCACCGCGCTCGACCAGCTTGTCGAAGCCGACCTTCTGCAGGACCTTCTTCAGGATCTTCTCGACCAACTTGGCGAGGAAGATGCCGACGATGAGGATCAGCAGGAAGTAGCCGATCTTCGGCAGGATCAGGGCGGCCTCTTCGAGGGCCTTGTCGAAGCCGGCCTTGAAGCCGGTCTCCTCAGACTGTGCCAAGACGATCATGTACAGGTTCTCCCGGAGTCAGGGTGGTCACTGCGGTCGTCACTCCCCCGTTCTCAGGCGGACAACCCCCCGCACGCGATCTTCGGGTGAGCTCACACGACCTGGTGCAGCCAGGTGACCGGTGCACCGTCGCCGGCCTCGCGGAACGGCTCGAGCTCGGCATCCCAGGCGCTGCCGAGCAGGCCGTCCAGTCCCTGCGCGAGCTGCGGCCCGGTGGCGGTGGCCAGCAGCGCGCGCAGCCGGTCCTCCCCCACGAGCACGTCGCCGTTGGCGCTCATCGTGGCGCGGAAGACGCCCAGCGTGGGCGTCACGACGTACCGCTCGCCGTCCAGGCCGGGACTCGCCTCCTCGGTGACCTCGTAGCGCAGCACCGTCCACCCGCGCAGGGCCGCGGCAAGGCGGCCGGCGGTGCCGGGCCGGCCGCGCCAGCTGACCTGCGCCCGGAGCTGGCCGGGCGCCATCGGCTGGTCGATCCACTCCATGCGGGCACGGGTGCCCAGCTCTGCGGCCACCGCCCACTCGACGTGGGGGCACAGAGCGGGCGGAGCAGAGTGGACGTACAGCACGCCGGCGGACACGGTGCCTCCCTGGTGGGTCGAGGTGCGCCTTCCCCAGCGGCCTCGTGTCCAGGTCGTTCCGTGTGACCAGTGTTGCCCATGGTGCCACTGATGACACTGCGTGGCCAGTCCTTCACGCGATCTTCTTCGCGCACCCGCGAACCGCACACGTGCGGCACGCCGCGCCGGCGGTCGTGCCGCTGCCGTGCGGATGATCAACCCGGGGCGGCCAGCCAGGCGTCGATGCCGCCCAGCAGCCGCTGCTGGACCTCCGGCGGTGCGGTGCTCCCCCGGACCGCGTCCCGCGCCAGATCGGCCATCGCCGCGTCGTCCAGCCCCTGCTGGTCGCGCACCGCGGCGTACTGGTCCAGCAGCCCGCTCCGGAACAGCAACGGGTCGTCCGCGCCGAGCGCCACCTGGACGCCGGCCCGCTTGAGCTCGCGGACCGGGACGAGCTCGACCGCGCCCGCGACTCCCAGCGCGACGTTGCTCGCCGGGCAGACCTCGAGCACCACGCCCCGCTCGGCCAGCAGCCTGACTGTCTCCGGGTCCTCCACCGAGCGGACGCCGTGGCCGAGGCGGTCGGCCTGCAGCGCCTCCACGGCACCTCGTACTGACCGCGTCCCGCGCAGCTCGCCGGCGTGCGGCACCGACAGCAGCCCGGCCTCCCGCGCGATCCTGAACGCCTTGGCGAACTCCTCCGGGCGGCCCTTGGTCTCGTCGTTGGACAGCCCGAAGCCGACGACGCCCCGACCTGCGTACTTCCGAGCCACCCGCGCGAGCGTCTCCGCGTCGCCGGGGTGCCGGGTGCGGTTGGCCGCGACGACAAGCGCCATGCCTACGCCGGTGTCGCGCTCGGCCTGGCCCATGGCGGACAGCACGACCTCGACCGCCGCCTGCAGCCCGCCGAGCCGGGCGGCGTAGGAGGACGGGTCGACCTGCACCTCGACCCAGCCGGAGCCGGCGGCCCGCTCGTCCTCCGCGATCTCCCGCACCAGCCGCCGCACCTGCTCGGGACCGGCCACCACGTCGCGGGCCGCGTCGTACAGCCGCTGGAAGCGGGACCAGCCGCGCCGGGCCGTCACGTCCAGCCGCGCACCGCCCGGGTCGAGCAGCTCCGCCGGCAGCCGCCGGCCCTGCTCCGCAGCCAGCTCCACGAGCGTGGCGGGCCGCATGGCGCCGGCCAGGTGCAGGTGCAGGTGCGCCTTGGGGAGCCCCGCCAGATCGCGCACCGCTCCATCGTGTCGCACCCGGTCCTGTCGGTCCGATCGACGATGATGGAGGCCTCATGACCGCGCCCTCGCCTGCCTCCTCCGCCTCCAAGGACAGCGGCTACACCGCCAAGCACCTGTCCGTCCTCGAGGGCCTGGAGGCGGTGCGCAAGCGGCCCGGCATGTACATCGGGTCGACCGACAGCAAGGGCCTGACGCACCTGGCGTACGAGATCGTCGACAACGCCGTCGACGAGGCGCTCGCCGGTCACTGCAACCGCATCGAGATGACCCTGCACGCCGACGGCTCGGTCGAGGTCGGCGACGACGGGCGCGGCATCCCCGTCGATGTCGAGCCCAAGAGCGGCCTGACCGGCGTGGAGCTCGTGATGACCAAGCTGCACGCCGGCGGCAAGTTCGGCGGAGGCGGCTACAAGACCTCCGGCGGGCTGCACGGCGTGGGCGCCTCGGTCGTCAACGCGCTGTCGGTGCGCCTGGACGTCGTCGTACGCCGAGGCGGCCGCGTGCACACCATGTCCTTCAGCCGCGGCGTGCCGGGCGTCTTCGCCGGTGAGGGTCCGGCGGCCGCGTTCACCCCGCGCGACGGGCTCAGCGTGGCGGGCAAGGCGCCGAAGACCGTCACCGGCACGAGCGTGCGCTGGTGGCCGGACCTGCCGCTGTTCAGCAAGGGCTCGGCCGTCGACGTGGAGCAGCTGCACGACCGCCTGCGCCAGACCGCTTTCCTGGTCCCAGGGCTGACCCTCGCGCTGCTCGACCGCCGCAGCGGCGAGCTGGTCGAGGAGTCGTTCCGCTTCGACGGCGGCACGGCCGACTTCGTGGAGCACCTCGCGGTCGACGGCGCGGTGTGCGACCCGGTGCACATCGTCGGCTCCGGCAACTACAGCGAGACCGTCCCCGTCCTCGACGATGTCGGCCACATGGTGACCACCAAGGTGGAGCGGCACTGCGAGGTCGACGTCGCGCTGCGGTGGGGCACCGGCTACGACACCAAGGTCCAGTCGTTCTGCAACGTCGTGGCGACACCGCACGGCGGTACGCACCAGAACGGCTTCGAGCGCGCGCTGCTCAAGACGCTCAACGACGCGATGAAGGCCGCGCGGGTGCTGCGCGCCAACGACGACCTGGTCATCAAGGACGACGTCCTCGAGGGGCTCACCGCCGTGGTGACGGTGAAGGTCCCGGAGCCGCAGTACCTCGGGCAGACCAAGGACGAGCTCGGCACACCTGGCGTGTCCAAGATCGTGGCGGACGTCGTGGCGCGCGGTCTGCGGACCGAGTTCCTGGACAACAAGAAGCGCAAGGCGCAGGCGCGGGTGGTGCTGGACAAGGTCGCCGCCGCGGCCAAGACCCGCCAGGCGGCCAAGGCGTCGAAGGACGCCGCCCGCCGCAAGACCGCGCTGGAGACCTCGACGCTGCCGGCCAAGCTCGCCGACTGCCGCTCCACCGACGTGTCTCGCACCGAGCTGTGGCTGGTCGAGGGCGATTCTGCTCTGGGAACGGGCAAACTCGCGCGCAACAGCGAGTTCCAGGCGCTGCTGCCCCTGCGCGGCAAGATCCTCAACGTCCAGAAGGCCGGCGTCAGCGAGATGCTGTCCAACGCCGAGTGCGCCTCGATCATCCAGGTCGTGGGGGCCGGCACCGGCCGGACGTTCGACCTCGAGCAGATGCGCTACGGGAAGATCGTCATCACGACCGACGCCGACGTCGACGGCGCGCACATCCGCTGCCTGCTCATCACGCTGTTCGCCCGGTACATGCGGCCGGTCATCGAGGCCGGGCGCCTGTACGCCGCCGTGCCCCCGCTGCACCGCATCGAGGTGGCCGGCGCGAAGGAGCCGATCTACACCTACTCCGAGAAGCAGATGCAGGGCGAGCTGAAGAAGATCGCCGCGCGCGGGGCGAAGGTCAAGGGGCAGATCCAGCGGTACAAGGGCCTCGGCGAGATGGACCCCGACCAGCTGGCCGAGACGACGATGCACCCGGCCACCCGCACGCTGCGGCGCATCAACCCGGGCGACACCGACGGCGCCGAGCGGGTGCTCGAGCTGCTCATGGGCAACGACGTGGCGCCGCGTCGCGACTTCATCGTGTCGTCCGCCTCGCGGGTCAACCGAGAGCTGCTCGACACGTGAGCCCGCTGACGTCACCGTGCGTCCGGCCAGGTGTGGCCTCCCACCTCGGGTCCCCAGGACGCAACGACGGGGAGACCGCCTGATGGCCCGCAAGCGGCAGACGTCCTCGCACATCCCGCCCTTAGAGGGCGAGGGCACGATCATCGACACCTCGGTGGTCGACGAGATCGAGTCCTCGTACCTGGACTACAGCTACTCGGTCATCTACTCCCGCGCGCTGCCCGACGCGCGCGACGGTCTCAAGCCGGTGCACCGCCGCATCCTGTTCTCCATGGCCGACTCCGGGCTGCGGCCGGATCGGCCGTACGTGAAGAGCGCCCGCGTCGTGGGCGACGTCATGGGCAAGTACCACCCGCACGGCGACAGCGCGATCTACGACGCGATGGTGCGCCTGGCGCAGCCGTTCGCCATGCGGGTGCCGCTCATCGACGGGCACGGGAACTGGGGATCTCCCGACGATTCCGCGGCTGCCTCGCGCTACACCGAATGCCGTCTGACACCTGCCGCGCTGCTGCTGACGGACGGTTTGGACGAGGAGACCGTCGACCTCGAGGACAACTACGACGGCTCGCTGCAGCAGCCGTCGGTGCTGCCCGCCGCGATGCCGAACCTGCTCGTCAACGGCACCTCCGGCATCGCCGTCGGCATGGCCACGAACATGATCCCGCACAACCTCGTCGAGGTGGTCGACGCGGCGCGGCACCTGCTGGCTGATCCCTCCGCGGACCTGGACGACCTGATGCGGTTCGTGCCGGGGCCGGACCTGCCGACCGGTGGGCAGCTGCTCGGCATGACCGAGGTGCGGTCGGCGTACGAGACCGGGCGCGGGGTCGTGCGCATGCGCGCCACCGCCGAGGTCGGGCCGCTCCCCCGCGGCAAGTCGAGCATCACCGTGACCGAGCTGCCGTACGGCGTGGGCGCCGAGCGCGTCATCGCCAAGGTGAAGGAGCTCGTCACCGGCAAGAAGCTGCAGGGCATCGCCGACGTCAAGGACCTCACCGACCGGCAGCTCGGCACGCACCTGGTCTTCGAGGTCAAGGCCGGCTTCAACGGCCAGGCGGTGCTCGCCGAGCTGTACCGGCTGACACCGCTCGAGGAGTCGTTCGGCATCAACAACGTGGCGCTGGTCGACGGCCAGCCGCGGACGCTCGGCCTGAAGGACCTGCTGCAGGTGTTCCTGGACCACCGGGTCGACGTCGTCACGCGGCGCTCGCGGTTCCGGCTGCGCAAGGCGCAGGAGCGCGCGCACCTCGTCGAGGGCCTGCTCATCGCGCTGATGGACATCGACCGCGTCGTGCAGATCATCCGCGGGTCGCAGGACGTCGGCGAGGCACGTGCGTCGCTGGTCGCGCTCATCGGGCTGACCGACGTGCAGGCCGGCTACGTGCTCGACATGCAGCTGCGCCGGCTGGTCGCGCTCGAGGTGGCCAAGCTCGAGGCGGAGCTGGCGTCGCTGCGGGAGACGATCGCCTACCTGGAGTCGATCCTGTCGGACCCGGTGCTGCTGCGCGGCGTCATCGCGGACGAGCTGGCGGAGGTGGCGGCCGAGCACGGCACGCCGCGCCGGACGGTGCTCGTCGGCGGCGACCTGAAAGCGTTGGTCACCCAGCGGGCGACCTCGCTCGAGGTCGCGGACGAGCCGTGCGACGTGGTGCTGTCGTCAGCCGGGCTGCTCGCGCGCACGCCGCTGCACGCCGAGGAGTCCGATGCCGGTGGACGCAAGCGGACGGGCCGGTCGCGGCACGACGTCATGGTGTCGGTCGCGCGCACGACGACCCGTGGCACGGTCGGCCTCATCACGTCCGCCGGCCGGGTGCTGCGGATCGGGGTGCTGGACCTGCCGTCGGTGCCGGCGGTGACGACGGGTGCCCTGTCGCTGCGAGGCGGTGCGCCGGCGACGGAGTTTGCGGCGCTGGAGCGCGGCGAGCGGATCCTCGCCCTGTCCGCGCTGCCGGACGAGGGACCCGGCATCGCGTTGGCCACCAGGCAGGGCGTCGTGAAGCGGGTCGCGCCGGAGTGGCCGGCCAAGGGCGAGGCCGTCGAGATCGTCGCGCTGCGTCCGGGCGACGAGGTCGTTGGTGCCGCCGAGCTGGTGGACGGCGAGGAGGAGCTGGTGCTGTTCTCCTCCACCGGCGACCTGCTGCGCTTCCCGGCGTCGACCGTGCGCCCGCAGGGACGGTCGGCGGGTGGCATGGCCGGCATCAAGCTCGGCTCCGGCGCCACCTGCATCGGCTTCTCCGCCGTCTCGCTGGCGCCGCCCGAGGGCATGCTCGACGTGGTGGACGAGCCGGTCGTGGTGACCGGCGGCGGGCTGCCGCCCGAGGGCCGTGGCCGCGGGCCGGGCGCGGTCTCGTCGGTGAAGGTGACTCCGCTGTCGGAGTACCCGCGCAAGGGGCGCGCGACCGGAGGCGTCCGCTGCCAGCGGCTGCTGTCCGGTGAGGCGCTGCTGGTGCTCGGCTGGGCCGGCCGCGGCCCGGCGTGGGCGGCTTCGCAGTCGGGCGACCCGGTCGAGCTGCCCGCGACCTACGGCAAGCGCGACGGGAGCGGGACTCCTGTCGAGAAGCCGCCGGTGGCCGTGGGACGCCCGCACCGCTGACATGCGAGCAGCTCGTGATCGGCAGCTCGTGATCGGCAGCTCGTGATCGGCAGGACCTACCTCGAGCGCGGCCGGCCGGTGGTCGTGCTGAAGCGGTGGAGCGGTCGCGGGCAGCGCAACGTGCTGATCGAGCGGGAGGACGGCTCGCGGGTGGTGCGGCCGTTCCGCGGTCTGCGGCTGCCACCGGCTGATGCCGAGCCGCCGGCCCCGCCAGCTGTCGCGGTGCGCCCCTCCAGCGGCGGATGAACGGGGCGTACCGCTACAGCCGGCGTGAAGGGCCGCTGGCTAGGCCCGCTCCTCGGCGGCCGAGCCCGGGTAGTTCGCGCCCTGCAGCAGCCGCGCCAGGTGTGCGGCGTTGGCGGCGACCGTCGCGTTCGTGCCGGCCGTCACCTCGGGCGTCTCGTCCAGGTCGAGGTAGTCGGTGCCGTGCATGGCCTCGCCGTTCCAGTAGGTCGAGCCCTGCGCCGGGATCGAGAAGCCGACGTCGTTCAGCGCCTGGAACACCTGCGAGGCGATGTGGTGCGCCCCGTCCTCGTTCCCGACGATCGCGCACACAGCCACCTTGCCGAACACGCTCGGGCGGCCCTGGTCGTCCTTCTCCGACAGCTCGGCGTCCAGGCGCTCCAGCACGCGCATGCAGACGCTGCTGGCCTGTCCCATCCACGTCGGCGTCGCGATCACGAGGACGTCCGCGGCGAGCACCTTCTCGCGGATCGCCGGCCAGGCGTCGCCGGCGCCCATGTCCTTCTCGACGCCCGGCTTCACGTCGTGGTCGAGGACCCGCACCACCTCGCCCACGACGTCGTGCTGGGCCAGCTGCTCCAGCACCTGTCGGGCGATCAGGTCGCTGCTGGACGGTGCGGGTGAGGGCTTGAGGCTGCAGACCAGGGCAAGGGCGCGCAGAGGAGTCGTCATGCACCGAGCCTGCCCCGGGTCGGGCCGCCGCGCACCCGGTGGCGGCACCGCGCCGTCAGCAGCCGATCAGCTGGACGCTGCTCCCCCGCCGCGTCTTGCGCACGTGCACCTGCGCCGGGATCCGCCCGCGCAGCTCGGCGACATGGCTGACCAGCCCCACGACGCGACCGCCCTCGCGCAACCCGTCGAGGACGTCCATCACCTCGTCGAGCGTGTCCTCATCGAGCGTCCCGAAGCCCTCGTCCACGAACAGCGCCTCGATGCGGGTGCCGCCTGCCTCGGCCTGCACCACGTCCGCGAGACCGAGTGCGAGAGCCAGGGAGGCGAGGAAGGTCTCGCCGCCGGACAGGGTGCTCGTCTCCCGGTCCTGCCCGGTCCAGCTGTCGCGGGCCAGCAGCCCGAGACCGGAACGCGCACCGCCCTTGACGGCGCCGTCGGTGTGCACGAGGGAGTACCGCCCCTGGGTCATGCGCAGCAGCCGCTGGCTGGCCACGGCAGCGACCTCCTCCAGCCGGGCAGCCAGCACGAACGACGTCAGCGTCATCTTCAGCGCGTTCGCGCCGCCACCGGTGCACAGGTCGGCCAGCCGGCGCACGTGAGCGGCCTTGTCCTCCAGCGGGGCCAAAGCCTCCTGCGCAGCCGTCAGTGACGGCACCAGGAAGGCCACCTGCCGCAGCCGAGCCGAGGCGGCGGCCTCGGCGCCGGACGCCTCCCGGACCTGCGCGTCGGCGGCCTGCACCGCGGCCGTGGCACCTGCGACGTCGGCCGGTTCCGACGGCAGCTCCGCCAGCTCGGGCTCGGCCAGCACGCCCTCCACCGCAGCGTGCTCGTCGTCGGCTGCCCGGAAGCGCTGCTCGGCCCCCTCGCGCCACGCCACCGGCCGCAGGGCGACACGCGCAGCAGCGTCGTCGGGGAAGCCCGCCGCCGTGGCGTCCGCCGCCGCAG
>JAOPWK010000274.1 GCA_025965735.1 Frankiales bacterium | reverse complement strand
AGCACCGTGACGGCGGCCGTCGCGTGGTCGCGCTCCTCCGGCGGCGGCGGCGGGTCGCCCAGCACCGCTCCGAGGAAGCCCTTGCGCGAGGCGCCGACGAGCAGCGGGTGGCCGAGCGCCGCCAGGGCGGGCAGGGACCGCAGCAGCGCCCAGCTGTGCGCCGGCTCCTTGGCGAAGCCCAGGCCGGGGTCGAGCAGGATCCGCTCGCCGTCCACCCCGGCGGCGAGCGCCGCGTCCCGCCGCTGCGCCAGCTCGGCCGACACCTCGACCACCACGTCGCCGTACCGCGCGCGGCTCTGCATCTGGGCGCTGTGCCCGCGCCAGTGCATCACGACGTACGGCACGCCGGCCTCGGCCACCAGCGGCAGCATCGCCGGGTCGGCCAGACCGCCGGACACGTCGTTCACGAGCTGCGCACCCGCCTCCAGCGCCGCGGCGGCGACCGAGGCGCGGGTGGTGTCGACGGAGACGACGGCGCCGGCCGCGACCAGCCCCTGCACGACGGGCAGGACGCGCTGCAGCTCCTCGCGCTCCGGGATCCGCTCGGCGCCGGGGCGGGTCGACTCGCCACCGACGTCGAGCAGGTCCGCGCCGTCGGACAGCAGCTGCAGCCCGTGCCGGACCGCCGCGTCGGCGTCCGGGAAGCCGTCGCTGAACGAGTCGGGGGTCGCGTTGACGACGCCCATCACCCGGGTCCGTCCGAGGCCCGGGAACCCCCGCAGCCGGCTCATCGCCCGAGGATCAGGCTCATCGCCTCGGTCCGGGTGACCGCGCTGCTCTTGAAGGACCCGCGCACCGCAGAGGTGACGGTGCGCGCGCCGGGCTTCTGCACGCCGCGCATCGACATGCACAGGTGCTCGGCCTGCACCACGACGATCGCGCCGCGCGGCTCGAGCCTGGCCATGATGGCGTCGGCGACCTGCGCCGTGACGCGCTCCTGCACCGAGGGCCGCTTGGCGTAGAGGTCGACCAGGCGGGCCAGCTTCGACAGGCCGGTGATGCGGCCGTCCTTGCCCGGCAGGTAGCCGACCGCGGCGTGCCCGGTCCACGGGATGAGGTGGTGCTCGCAGAAGGAGGACAGCGGGATGTCCTTCACGATGACCATCTCGTCGTGCTTCTCGTCGAACAGCGGCAGCACCAGGTCGTCCGGGTCGGTGTGCAGCCCGGCGAACACCTCGGCGTACATCCGCGCGACCCGCGCAGGCGTGTCCACGAGACCCTCGCGGTCGGGGTCCTCGCCGACCGCGCTGAGCAGCTCGCGGACGGCGGCCTCGACCCGCGCGGCGTCGTACGGCGGCACGCGCCTGCTCAGGAGGCCGGGTCGGTGCCGGTGGCGCGCCGCCGCCGCGTCGGCTGCTGGGGCTGCGCAGCGCGAGCGGTGCCGGTGGCCTTGCGCGGCGAGGAGGCCGTGCGGTTGACGGACGCACGCGAGCGGGAGGGCTCGGCCGGGGTGCGACGACGCGACGACGACGCCTTGGCGGTGCTGCCGTTCTTGCGGCCGCGGGCCAGGTCCTCGAGCTCGGCCAGGTCGGCCGGACCCATGACGGCGAGCTCGGCAGGGGTGAGCACCGGCGGCTTGCTGGACAGCGGACGGCGGCCGTTGCCGGTCGGGTGGTCGCGCAGGGGGCGCTTCTCGATCGGGGCGAAGATCTCGAGCACCTCCTCCTTGTTCAGCGTCTCCTTGTCGAGCAGCTTGAGGACCATGTCGTCGAGCACGTCGCGGTACTCGACGAGGATCTCCCACGCCTCGTGGTGGGCGTTCTCGACGAGGCTGCGCACCTCGGCGTCCACGACGGCGGCGACCTCCTCGGAGTAGTCGCGGCCGTGGCCCATGTCGCGGCCCATGAAGACCTCGCCGGACTCCTGGCCGAACTTCACCGCGCCGAGCTTCTCGCTCATGCCGTACTGCGTCACCATCGCGCGGGCCGTGGCCGTGGCCTTCTCGATGTCATTGCTGGCACCGGTGGTGGGGTCGTGGAAGACGAGCTCCTCGGCGGCGCGGCCACCCATCGCGTAGGCGAGCATGTCGAGCAGCTCGGCGCGCGTCTGGGAGTACTTGTCCTCGGTCGGCAGCACCATCGTGTAGCCGAGCGCCCGACCGCGCGGCAGGATCGTGATCTTGTGCACCGGGTCGGTGTTCGGCAGCGCGTGCGCGACCAGCGCGTGACCGGCCTCGTGGTAGGCGGTGATCTTCTTCTCGCGGTCGTTCATGAGCCGCGTCTTGCGCTGCGGCCCGGCCATGACGCGGTCGATCGATTCCTCGAGCGTCGTCATGTCGATGAGCTTGCCGCCGTTGCGGGCGGTGAGCAGCGCGGCCTCGTTGAGGACGTTCGCGAGGTCGGCGCCGGTGAAGCCGGGGGTGCGGCGGGCGATGACCTCGAGGTCGAGCGCGGGCGCCATCGGCTTGCCCTTGGCGTGCACCTCGAGGATCTGCCGGCGCCCCTGCATGTCCGGGCGGTCGACGGCGATCTGACGGTCGAAGCGGCCGGGGCGCAGCAGCGCGGGGTCCAGGATGTCGGGGCGGTTGGTGGCGGCGATGAGGATGACGCCGCCCTTGACGTCGAAGCCGTCCATCTCGACGAGCATCTGGTTGAGCGTCTGCTCGCGCTCGTCGTGCCCGCCGCCCATGCCGGCGCCGCGGTGCCGGCCGACGGCATCGATCTCGTCGATGAAGATGATCGCGGGGGCGTTGGCCTTGGCCTGCTCGAACAGGTCGCGCACGCGGCTGGCGCCGACGCCGACGAACATCTCGACGAAGTCCGAGCCGGAGATCGAGTAGAACGGGACGCCCGCCTCGCCGGCGACGGCGCGCGCGAGCAGGGTCTTGCCGGTGCCGGGAGGGCCGTAGAGCAGGACGCCCTTGGGGATCTTTGCGCCGACCGCCTGGAACTTGGCCGGCTCCTGCAGGAACTCCTTGATTTCCATGAGCTCTTCGAGCGCCTCGTCCGCGCCGGCCACGTCCGCGAAGGTCGTCTTCGGGGTGTCCTTGCTGACGAGCTTGGCCTTGCTCTTGCCGAACTGCATGACGCGGTTGCCACCGCCCTGCCTCTGGTTCATGAAGAAGAACAGCAGGCCCAGGATCAGCAGGATCGGCAGGAAGCTGATGAGGATCGAGACGAACAGGCCCTGGTTGTTGACCTTGACGTCGTACGGGACGTCGGCCTTGGCGAGCGCGTCGGTGAACTGGCGGCCCTGGTCGAACAGGAAGGAGGTCTTGACCTTCGACTCCCCGTCGATCGTCGCGCCCTCCTCGAGCTCGAGGCGGACCTCCTGCTCCTTGTCGAGCACCAGCACGGGCTCGTCGTCGACGCTCTTGACCTCACCGGCCGTGATCGCCGCGAGCACCGAGGCGGTGTCGACCTCCTTGAAGTCCCCGTCCCCGCGCAGGCTGCCGGACACGAACAGCACGACGAGCAGGCCGAGCGTGATGTAGAGGAAGGGACCGCGGGAGAAGCGCTTGAGGTTCATCGATGCGGGGCGCGAGGCCCCGTCCCTCCTGGAGAAGATGGATCACGACGGTACACCGGTGGCACTCGCCGCTGACAGGTCCAACGGGCGGTGCTGGAGCGGTGTTCCGGCCCCCATTCTCGCTCAGCCGGAGGTGGAGTACACCTCGGGGCGCAGCAGCCCGACGAAGGGCAGGTCGCGGTAGCGCTCGGCGTAGTCCAGGCCGTAGCCGACGACGAACTCGGTCGCGATGTCGAAGCCGACGTACTTCACCGGCACGTTGACCTTGGCGGCCTCCGGCTTGCGCAGCAGCGCCACGACCTCGACCGAGGCGGGGCCGCGGGAGCGCATGTTGCGCAGCAGCCACGACAGCGTCAGCCCGGAGTCGATGATGTCCTCGACGACCAGCACGTGCTTGTCGGCGATCTCGCGGTCGAGGTCCTTGAGGATGCGCACGACGCCGCTGCTGCTGGTGGAGGAGCCGTACGACGACACGGCCATGAACTCCATCGACACCGGCGTGCTGAGCGCCCGCGCGAAGTCCGCCATGAACATCACGGCGCCCTTGAGCACGCCCACCAGCAGGATCTCCTTGCCGGCGTAGTCGGCGTCCACCTGCTTGGCCAGCTCGGCCACCTTGGCGGCGATCTCCTCCTCGGAGATGAGGACCCGCTCGATCTCCTTGGGCACGTCAGCCGTCACGGGAGCGAGGCTAACCGGCGGCCCTCGCGGCCGATGCGGTGGCCGCCCGGCAGCGCGACCGGCCCCTGCCCGCGCCAGTCCTCCACGAGCGCGCGCAGCGCCTCGA
>JAOPWK010000251.1 GCA_025965735.1 Frankiales bacterium | reverse complement strand
TGACGCGGATCAGCCGAAGGAGAAGTCCGCCTGCGTCCCCGCGCCGGAGCGCACCGCCGGCGAGCTCCGCGGACTGGCCGTCCGGCTGAGCCCGCCGGAGGCGTTGCGACCGCAGAAGGACACGCAGGTGATGAGGGGGTTGTAGGACTGGGCCGCCGCCCCGCAGCGCCCGCCGGACAGGGCGTTGATCCGGTAGTACGTCGCCGCACCGCCGCGAGCGGTGGGGTCGAGCCCGTCGCCGCTGGCGCTGAAGCCCTCGACACCGCAGTTGGGCCCGTTGATGTCGGCCGCGAAGGCCCGCACCGTCGTGATGCCGTTGCACGCCGGGCGGCCGCCCGTGCCGCAACCCGGCGCCGCAGCCGGCACCGCTCGCCCGCGGTAGGTGATGAAGCCGTGCAGGAAGCCGACCGCCGCCGGGGTGTTCTGCGGGAGCCGCAGCACGATGCCGGTGTTGTCGGCGCCTGCCCGCACGGGCTGCCGGTAGTGCGCAGCCGCGCCGTACTTCGACCGGTCCGTGACGGAGCGGTCCGTGGTGCCGTCCCCGTCCTCGTCGACCGGGCGCCGCGGGTAGATCTCGATGAACGCCTGGGCGATCCGGGGGTTGGTCGTGAAGCAGAGGACGCCCTGCCTGCCGGGCGCGCCCCACGTCTTCTCGACCACGACCCCGGTCGGCACGGGCTTCCCGCGCACGAACTCCGGGTTGACGTTGTCCACGTAGCTGTAGCGCGTCCCTGACTTGTGACCGACGGTGTCGACCCGTCCGTCGGTGTACACGTCGTAGGCGCGCTCGGTCCTGGCGTCGGTCAGCTCGACGTTGACGCTGGCGTTCAGCGCCTCGCCGTACGGGTGCCCGGCCAAGGAGCCGCCGAGCGCCGTCTTGCCCGGCCCGCAGACGGACGACGCGGCGGTCGCGACGCCGCCTGCCAGCGGCAGGGTCGCGGCCAGCACCGCCGCGACCAGCAGTCCGAAGCGCATGTTCCGACGCACGGAGTCCTCCGATGGTCCAGGGACCACCTGCCCCTTGCGGAGCGCATCGTCCCGCACCCTTGCGCCGCTTGTCAGCCGGAAGGGGCGAGACGCCCGGTTCGGGGTGGAACGCGACCGGACTCCCAGGCCAACGCTCCTGGCCTCAGCCCTGCGCCAAGGCGTCCAGCAGGGCGGCGTTGAAGGCCTTGAGGTCGTCGGGGTTGCGGCTGGTGATCAGCGTGCTGCTGCCCGAGGTGTCCACGACGACCTGCTCGTCGACCCACTCCGCGCCGGCGTTGCGCAGGTCGGTCTGCAGGCTCGGCCAGCTGGTCAGCCGGCGGCCGCGGACCACGTCCGCCTCGATGAGCGTCCACGGCGCGTGGCAGATCGCCGCGACGGGCTTCCCCGCCTCGAAGAACGCCTTCACGAAGGCGACTGCCTGCTCGTCGGTGCGCAGCGCGTCCGGGTTGGCGACGCCGCCGGGGAGCACGAGCGCGTCGTACTGCTCCGCCGAGCCGGGCTGCTCGTCCACGGGGAACGTGTCCGCCTTGTCGAGGTGGTGGTACGCCTGCACCTCGCCCGGCTCGGGGCTGACGAGCCGCGGCGTGCCGCCCGCCTCCTGCACGGCCTTCCAGGGCTCGGTCAGCTCGACCTGCTCGATGCCCTCGGCGGCGACGAGGAACGCGATGGTCTTGCCGGTCAGGTCCGTGGTCACGGGGCCTCCTCGGGTAGGTGGTGGTGCTCCACCCGTACCCCCGCAACGACGACGGACCCGCCTCCGGCAGGAGGCGGGCCCGTCATCGTGTCCGGTCTAGTAGCGGTACATCTCGCTCTTGTACGGGCCCTCGACGTCCACGCCGATGTACTCGGCCTGGTCCTTGCGGAGCTTGGTGAGCTTGACGTTCAGCGCGTCGAGGTGCAGGCGCGCGACCTTCCCGTCCAGGTGCTTGGGCAGCACGTAGACGCCCAGCGGGTACTGGTCGGTCTTGGTCCACAGCTCGATCTGGGCGAGCACCTGGTTGGTGAACGACGCCGACATCACGAACGACGGGTGGCCGGTCGCGTTGCCGAGGTTCAGCAGGCGGCCCTCGCTCAGCATGATGATCGAGTGGCCGTCCTCGAAGACCCACTCGTCGACCTGCGGCTTGATGTTGTTGCGCGTGATACCCGGGACCTTCGCCAGGCCCGCGATGTCGATCTCGTTGTCGAAGTGGCCGATGTTCCCGACGATCGCCTGGTGCTTCATCTTGGCCATGTCCTCGGCCATGATGATGTCCTTGTTGCCGGTCGTGGTGATGAAGACGTCGGCGGTCGAGATGACGTCCTCGAGCGTGACGACCTGGTAGCCCTGCATGGCTGCCTGCAGCGCGCAGATGGGGTCGATCTCGGTGACGACGACGCGGGCGCCCTGGGCGCGCAGCGACTCGGCCGAGCCCTTGCCGACGTCGCCGAAGCCGCAGACGACGGCGGTCTTGCCGGCCAGCATGACGTCGGTCGCGCGGTTGATGCCGTCGACGAGGGAGTGGCGGCAGCCGTAGAGGTTGTCGAACTTGCTCTTGGTGACCGAGTCGTTGACGTTGATCGCCGGGAACAGCAGCGTGCCGGCCTTGAAGAACTCGTACAGGCGCATGACGCCGGTCGTGGTCTCCTCGGTGACGCCCTTGATGCCGGCGGCGATCTTGGTGAACCTGTCGGGCCTCTCGGCGAGCGAGCGGCGCAGGGTGTCGAGGATGACGGCGTACTCCTCGGAGTGCGTCTCGTCGGTGCTCGGCACGACGCCGGCCTTCTCGAACTCGACGCCCTTGTGGATCAGCAGCGTGACGTCGCCGCCGTCGTCCAGGATCATGTTCGGCTCCTCGCCGGCCGGCCAGTTCACGGCCTGCTCGGTGCACCACCAGTACTCGGGGAGGGTCTCGCCCTTCCAGGCGAAGACGGGCACGCCCTGGGGATCGTCGACGGTGCCGTTCAAGCCGACGGCGACGGCGGCAGCGGCGTGGTCCTGCGTCGAGAAGATGTTGCAGGAGACCCAGCGCACCTTCGCGCCGAGCTCGACGAGCGTCTCGATGAGCACGGCCGTCTGGATGGTCATGTGCAGCGAGCCGATGATGCGCGCGCCGGCGAGCGGCTTGCTCGGCCCGAACTCACTGCGCATGGCCATCAGGCCCGGCATCTCGTGCTCGGCCAGCCGGATCTCCTTGCGGCCGAACTCGGCGAGGGAGAGGTCGGCGACCTTGAAGTCCTGCTTCTGGGCGGTGGTCATGCGGTGTCCCGTCGATCGGAGGTGAGGAGCTGGGAGTGCTTGTCCTGCTCGAAGGCGAGCCAGTCACCGTCGGGCATCTCGGTGCTGGGCCCGAGCAGCGGGCGCTGCGGCTCGGCCTCGAACCACTCGTCGAGTGCGGTGGCCAGCTCCGGCTCGCGGCGCAGCCGCAGCGCGAAGCCGACGTCGCCGAGCTCGACGCCATGCGTCTCCAGCAGCTCGCGCAGGGTGCGCAGGCGCTGGAGCTGAGCCGGTCCGTACAGCCGGTAGCCCGCTGCCGACCGGGGTGACGCCACGAGCCCGAGCTGCTCGACGTACCGCAGCATGCGGGGCGACCACCCGGTGGTGGTCGCGGCCTCGTGGATCGTCAGCGTGGTCATCTGCCGGCAACCTTACCGCGGTCGTGTCAGGGTGGCCAGCCGGTAGCGGTGGACCTTGTCAGGTGCGTGTCAGGGTCGCGGCCACGCCGTCCTGTTGAGCCGCTCCACGCGGAAGCCGCTGTTGGCGTCCGAGTACCAGACGTCGCGGGTCGCCGGGTCGAAGGCAGGAGCGGACATCGCGTACCCGCCGCCGCTGGCCGCCGGGTCGGCCTCGTCGACGGCCGGGTGGTTGGCGTAGGCGACCTCGCGCGGGCGCAGCGGGTCGGAGACGTCGAAGACCCGCAGGCCACTGGCGATCATGCTGCAGGCCAGGATGCCCGGCTCGGCGCGCTTCGGGACCGAGCAGTAGTGCGCGGCGTAGCCCTGCGTGCCGGAGGCAGCGCCCGGATCGTCGGCCTGCTCGGCGCGCGCCGGGGGCTCCCACACGGCGAGCCGGATGCGGCTGACCACCTTGGGCCTGGTCTCGTCGCTGATGTCGATGATGCGCACGCCGCCGACGTTCTCGTCCGGGCTGTACGCCGTGACGTTGCTGTCGTACTCGTCGAACTCGATGACGTACTTCCGGCCCTTGATGGTCACGGGGATCGTGTTCTGCGGGATCGTCACCTCCGGCCAGGTGACGTAGCCGACCTCCTTGACCTGCGGGAGGAGCGCGCGCTGCTGGATCTGGGTGACGTCGAGGATGCGCATCCCGCCGCCGCCGTTGGTGATCTGGGTGACGTAGTTCTGGGTGAGGCCGCGGTCGCTGGCCACGTCGGCCAGGTAGAGGCGCGTGCCGTCGTCCGAGACCGACAGGCCGTGCGTGGCGGTGTCCAGGCCGCGCCACAGGATCTTCGGCACCGACGGGTCGGTGAGGTCGATCGCGGTCAGGCCGCGGTCGGCGGTGGTGGCGGCGTAGTAGGTGAGGCCGTCCGGCGAGAAGCCGCCCTCGTGGCCGAGGATCCCCAGCGGCGACGTCGATCTCAGGACCGGGGTACGGCAGTCGCCCGACACGTCGTAGACGTCGACGATGCCGACCTGCGTGACGGGCGAGCCGGACACCGCCACGAGCAGTCCGCGCTTGGCGTTCAGCCGCAGCGACTCGTGCGGGGTGCGCATGGCGAAGGTGTCCAGCACGGCGGTGCGGACCGGCTTGGCCGGGTCCTTCATGTCCAGCACCGCGACGCCGCCGGAGGCGCCGGTGAGCTCCCGCCTGGGGAACAGCGTCGTCTGGTCGTAGTAGGCGCACTCGCGCCCGGACTTGTCCACGTAGCGGTGCACCTGGAAGCCGCCGCCGTCACCCTCGCGCGCGATGTCGGTGGCGTTGCAGGTGTAGCCCTTCGCCGCCCGGCCGCTGACGTACTCGGCCAGCGGCACCCGGCCCTGGCGCCCGGTCTCCGGGCGGGAGCCCGGCGCGCACGTCGTCTGCGGGGTCCGTCCGAAGCCCGGCTTGGCGTACGCGTCCTGCGCGAGGGCGACCGGCCCCTGGCCGAGCAGCCCGTGCAGGGTGCCGTAGTCCCGGACGGCGTCGAGGTCGACAGGACCGGTGCCCGCCGCAGCGGCCAGGGTCGTGCCGGCGACGGCGGTGAGGGCAGCGGTGGCGGTCAGGAGGCGCAGGCGCATGTCAGGGGTGTTTCTGCACCGAGCGCGCAACTCCTGCTGCAGTGCGGCTACTGACCTGGCGGGTACGGGCGCAGGTGCTCGTTCTTGAGCGCGCGCCGCACGCCCTGCTCGACCGCCGAGCGCACCACGAGGAACAGGACGTACAGGAAGACGCCCAGCAGGACCAGCGTCAGGGCAAGGGACGTCAGGCCGACCACCCGCGCAGGCTAGGGCCGCCAGGTCGACAAGTAGCGCTCCTGCGCCGGTGTCAGCGCGTCGAGCCGCACGCCCATGGCCGCGAGCTTGGTCCGCGCGACCTCGTCGTCGATCGCGGCCGGCACCTCGTGCACGCCGGGCGCGAGGTCCGAGCCGGCCAGCCACTCGACCGTCAGCGCCTGCACGGCGAAGGAGATGTCCATGACGCTGGCCGGGTGCCCGTCCGCGGCGGCCAGGTTGACCAGGCGGCCCTCGGCGACGAGCAGCAGCCGGCGTCCGTCGGCCAGCTCGTAGGCGTCCACGTGCGGGCGCACCCGGCGGTGGACCGCGACCGCCTGCTCGGCGAGGGAGGCCACGTCGACCTCCACGTCGAAGTGCCCCGCGTTGGCGAGCACCGCGCCGTCGCGCATCACGGCGAAGTGGTCGGCCGTGAGCACGTCGCGGTTGCCGGTGCTGACGAGGAAGACGTCGCCCACCGGCGCGGCCTCCTCCATCGGCAGGACCCGGTGGCCGTCGAGCACCGCCTCGAGCGCCCGCTGCGGGTCGACCTCCGTGACGAGCACCTGCGCCCCCAGGCCCCGCGCCCGGGCGGCGATGCCGCTGCCGCACCAGCCGTAGCCGGCGACCACCACCGTGGTGCCGGCCAGCAGCGTGCCGGTCGCGCGCATGACGGCGTCCAGCGTCGACTGGCCGGTGCCGTGCCGGTTGGCGACGAGCAGCTGCATCGGGGTGTCGTTCACGGCGGCCATGGGCAGCCGCAGCGCCCCGTCCGCGGCCATCTGGCGCAGGCGGAGCACACCGGTGCTCGTCTGCTCCCCGCCGGCGCGCACCCCGTCGAGCAGGTCGGTGCGCCGGGCGTGCAGCACGTTGACCAGGTCGCAGCCGTCGTCGAGCAGCAGGTGCGGCCGCGCGTCCAGGGCGCCGAGCAGGTGCGCGGTGTAGCCCTCCCGGTCGACGCCGTGCCGGGCGTGCACGCCGACGCCGTCCAGCACGAGCGCCGCGGCCACGTCGTCCTGCGTGGACAGGGGATTGCTGGCGGCCAGGTGCAGCTCGGCGCCGCCTGCGGTCAGCGTCCGCGCGAGGGCAGCCGTCTCCGGGGTGAGGTGCGCGCAGGCGGCGACCCGCACGCCGGCCAGCGGCCGCTCGGCGGCGAAGCGGC
>JAOPWK010000243.1 GCA_025965735.1 Frankiales bacterium | reverse complement strand
GCGCAGCAGCGCCTCGGCCAGCGCGAGCACGGCCTCGTCGACGTGCGCGCTGATCCGGCGCTCGCTGTCGGCGGTCGCGGCCCGGACCTTCTCGGTGAGGCCGTTCTGCACATTGGTGGTGACGCTGCCGGAGACCTGCTCCACGAGCGTGGCGGCGACCCGGGTGAGCACCACGTCGGCGACCCGCGGCGCGAGCTCGTCGACCAGGCGGTCGGTGACCTGCTGGCCGACGGAGGTGGAGATGGCCTCCGCCGACGGGATCGTCACCGCGTTGACGCGGCCGCCGAGGTCCTCGACGTCCTCGCGGAGGGCCGCGACCCCCAGCACGAGCGACGGGAGCGGCGAGTCGTCCTGCAGGGCGGTGACCCCGGCGCGCAGGGCCGTCACGTCGTCGCGCACGGCGACGAGCTCGTCGACGCGGGCCGCCACCCGAGCCAGGTCCCCGGCCACGGCCGGCACGCCGCCCGCCGCCTCGCCGACCTGCGCGAGCCGGTCCGCCACGGCGCCGAGCCGCTCCTCGAGCGCGGCGAGCCGTCCGTCCAGACCGGACAGCCGGTCCACGACGGGGGCGGGACCCGAAGTGCTGAGCGCTTCGAGCCGCTCGAGCAGCGGGGCGAGCGCGGTGCTGAGGTCCTCGGGACCGACGGTCGGGCGCGAGGCCATGGCCTCCAGGCGGTCCATCCGCTCGGTGACGGCAGCGACCAGCGAGTCGCGGGTGCGGGTCACGTCGGCGCCGGTGGCCATGCCGTCGAGCCGGGAGGCGAGGGCGGCGACCTCGGGCCGCAGGGCCTCGATGGCGCCGGTGCGGGCGGTCAGGTCGGCCAGCCCGGTGCGCACCTCGCCGAGCGGGGCGAGCCGGTCGTGCAGGCCGGACACCTCGCGCTGGATCGACGCGAGGGCGTCCGGGAACGCGGCCAGCGCGCTCACCTGGTCGGTCAGCCGGTCCAGCGCGGTGCTCTGGGCCGCGAGGTCGTTGCCGAGCGCGCTGACCCGTACGGCCAGGGCCTCGTTCCCGGCGCTGGCGGTGCCGGCGATCTCGGAGGTGGCCGCGGCCTGCTCGTCGACGCGGCGGGACAGGGCGTCGAAGCGGTCGCCCAGGCCGTTGGTGGACATCCGCAGCTCGGTCACCAGCGAGGAGACGTCGCCGCCGAGGCTCTCCAGCCGGGCCGAGGAAGCGGTGCCGCGCAGCTGCTCGGAGAGACCGGCGACCAGGCCGCGCAGGTCGGTGAGCACGGCCGAGACCTGCCGCTGCTCGGTGAGCTGCTCCTCGGCGGCGCGTGACAGGAGCGCCTGCATGCGCTCCGACATCGGCCCGCCGGGGCGGGTGGGGTCGTTCTCGGTCACGGGGGCCAGTCCTCCTGCGATGGGCGCGCTGGTGCGGTCGCGCCGGGTGTGACTGCGCGTTGCGCGGCGAGCATCCCACCCGGAGCGGGTGCGCGGTTCAGGCAGCCCGGCGCGCCGCGATCTGCTCCCGCATGCCGAGGAAGGCGCGGGCGACCAGCTCCGGCCGCTCCATCTGCGCGACGTGCCCCACGCGGTCGAGCACGAGCAGCCGCGCGTCGGGGTAGGTCTCCGCCGCGCGCGGCGCGATCGAGACGTCTACGAGCCGGTCCTGCGCACCCCAGACGAGCAGCGTCGGGGCCTGCACCCTCGCCGCCCGCGCCCACAGCGCCTGCGGGCCGCGCACGAGGTAGCTGCCGACCAGCCCGCGCAGCGAAGCCCCGAAGGCCTCCTCGGCGTACGGCAGCAGGGCACGCCGCTCGACCTCCGCGACGGCCTCGGCCAGGCGCTCCGGCGGCACCGCGGCTACGTCCGCGAAGCAGAGCGCGAGGACCGCGCGGGCGCGCTGCTCCGGCGTCTGCTGGAGCAGCTGGCGACGGGCCAGCTGGCGCATCCCGGGCAGCACGAGCAGCGGCAGGCGCGGGTCGGTCCCGCGGCTCGGGCGCAGGTTCGGCAGCGCGGGCGAGACCAGCGTGAGCGTCCGCACCAGGTCGGGCCGGTCGGAGGCGACGCGGGTGGTGACGGCGCCGCCGAGCGAGTTGCCGAACAGGTGCACCGGCCCGCGCCCGGAGCGCTCGAGGTGGCGGATGACGGCGCGTGCGTGCGCGCCGACGGTGTAGCGGCCGTCCGCGGGCGGCTCGGAGCGGCCGAAGCCAGGCAGGTCCACCAGCTCGGCCTCGACGCTGCCGGCGAGCAACCCGGCCAGGTCGGTCCAGTTCGCCGACGACCCGCCGAGGCCGTGCACCATCAGCGCCGGCTCGCCGCCCGCGCGCGGGCCCCGGCGGACGAAGAGCCGGTCCACCTGCTCCCCCGGCCACGCCGGCAGGACGCCGTCCAGCTCGGGCAGCGGCTGCTCGGACAGCACGACCGGGTGCTTCACGGGCGCCAGCTCTCGCCGAGCGGGAGCGGCCGGCCCCCGGTGACCAGGGTCGTCGCGCTGGTGCCGACCGCGGTGAGCTCGTCGTCGTGCACGAGCACGCCGGACTCCTCCGGCAGGCCCAGCACGTGCACCCCCGACGGCACGGTCTCGTCGATCGCGCGCAGCCACTCGCCGCGGCTCGAGCCGCCGCTCCAGTGCGGCACCACGGCCAGGTCCGGCACCAGCCCGAGCCCGCGCACGACGGCCGTGCCCTTGGGACCCCGCCGGTCGGGCAGGACGGTCCAGTCGCAGAGCACCATCGCGCCGGCGCTGGAGCCCATGACCACGACGCCGTCGTCCAGCAGCTCCTGCAGCAGCGGGCCGACGGGGGTGGAGCGCAGCACGTCGAGCAGCCGGGCCGGCGAGCCACCGGGCAGCACCAGCAGCCGGGCCCGGCGCAGCGCCGCCAGCGCGCCCTCGCGGTCCTCGCGCACGTCCGGCGCCATCGTCGCGTCAGCGGCGCCCAGCGCGCGGAAGTGGCGTACGCCGTTGTCCCCGGCGGTGCGGTACTCGCGGCCCTCGGCGCCGGCCAGCGCCGTGATGACGACGGGCCCGCCTTCGGCACGCTGCAGCAGGTCGGCGTCCATGGCGCGGCAGCCCGGGGTGAGCTCGTTGCCGCCCTGCAGGCAGAGGACGCTCACGCGTCGGGCAGGTGCGACATCACGAGCAGCGCCACGTCGTCGGCCGCCCCCTCGCTGCGGCCGAGGACGTCGAGCACGTGGTCGGCCACCTCCTCGGGCGGCAGCTGCAGCTCGGCGAGCGCGGCGCGCAGGGCCTCCAGCCCGACGTCGAGCGCCTCGCCGCGCTGCTCCACCAGGCCGTCCGTGTAGAGCACCAGCGTGGCGGCGATCGGCACGTCCACGACGGTCTCCTCGTAGGAGCCCGGCAGCGAGCCGATCGGCGGCCCGGGCACCACGTCGACGTACCGCGGCTCCTGCCCGAGTGGGGCCAGCAGGGGCGGCGGATGGCCGGCAGAGGCGACGGTCAGGGTGCGGCGGGACGGCGAGTACGAGGCGACCAGCAGGGTGGCCAGCTCGAGGTCGAGCAGGACGTCGCTGCTCTCCGCCAGCCGGCTGAGCAGCGACCCGGGGCCGTGGCCCTCCAGCGCGAGGGTGGCGACGATGGCGCGCAGCTGCCCCATGCGGGCGGCGCTGCGCATGCCGTGGCCCATCACGTCGCCCATGCACAGCACGAGCTCGTCGCCGACGACGACGCCCTGGTACCAGTCGCCGCCCACGAAGGCGCCCGTCGCTCCCGGGCGGTAGCGCACCGCGACCTCGATGCCGGGCAGCCGCGGGACCTCGCCGGGGAGCAGGCTGCGCTGGAGGGTCAGCCCGGTGCGCCTCTCGACGCCGTAGAGCAGCGCGTTGTCCAGGGCCACCGCCGCACGCGCCGCGAGGTCGGTGACCAGCGCGCGGTCCACCAGGCCGGTCGCCGGCTCCCCCACGCTGACAGCGCCCAGGCGGCGCCCGCGGCTCACGAGCGGGACGGTGAACACCCGGCCCAGCTGCAGGTCCTTCAGGTCGGCCAGACCGATCTCATCGGAGGCGAACTGCTCGAGGAGCTCGTCGGTGATCTCGGGCAGCCACTCCGGCTCTCCGGTGCGCACCACCGACCCGGCCCCGACGGCGTCGCCCGTCGTGACCGGGATGGTGCGCAGCAGCTGTTGCAGCGCCGGCTGCTGGCGCGGGTCGGCGTGCGCGACGTGGACCACGTGCAGCGCGTCGTTCTCCGGGAGCTCTCGCTGCAGGAGCATCGCCGCGGACTCGCCGGTCAGCGCGACCGCGAGCATGCTGCCCATGCTCGGGAGCAGCACGTCGGACAGGTGCTGCAGCACCTGGCGCGGCTCCAGGGACTGGGCGAACAGGTGCGAGGCGTCGGCCAGCAGCGACAGCCGTGCGTTCGCCGCCTCCGCCTCGGCGTACGCCCGCTCGCGCTCCACGACGGCCTGCTCGCGCTCGGCCTCCGCCTGACGCCGGTCGGTGACGTCGTGGAAGTAGACCGAGAGGCCGTCGGCGCTGGGCCAGGCCCGGATGTCGTACCAGCTGTCCAGCGGCGGCGGGTAGTACGCCTCGAAGGAGGCCGGCCGGCCGGTGTCGACCGCGCCCCGGTACTGCTCCTCGAAGGCCGTGCCGACCGCAGCGGGGAACTCCTCCCACACGTTGCGGCCCAGCAGGTCGTCCTGGCTGCGACCGAGCAGCTGCTCGGCCTCGGGGTTCACGAACGTGAAGCGCCAGTCCCGGTCGACCGAGAAGAACGCGTCGGTCATCGACTCGAGCGTGCGGGCCAGGCGGTCCCGCGCCTCGCGCAGCTCGGTGGTGTCGTAGGCGACGCCGAGCAGGCGCAGCGGCCGGCCGTCCACGCCCGGCAGCACGCGACCCCGCGCCTCGACCCAGCGCACCCCGTCGGGCCGCACGATCCGGTACTCCATCGCCAGGTCGCCGAGCAGCTCGACCGTCCGGTCCAGCGACGCCGCCACCCGGTCCCGGTCCTCCGGGTGCACGCGCGCGTTGAAGTCCTCGATGCGCTCGCCGAACTCACCGCGCTGGTACCCGAACAGGTGGATCAGCCGGTCGTCCCAGCGCAGCTCGCCCGTGACCAGGTCGTAGTCGAAGCTGCCGGTCTCGGCGGCCGAGAGCGCCAGGTCGAGCTGGGCCGCCTTGGTGGCCATCTCGGCGGAGACGGCGCGCAGCTCGAGCTCGGCGATGGCGCTGGCCGCGAGCTCGGACAGCACGCCGACGTCGCGCGCGCTCCACGCCCGTACGCGGTCGTCGTACACGCACAGCGCGCCGAGCGTCAGCCCGGTCGAGGTGATGAGCGGGACACCGAGGTAGGACACGACCGCGCCGCTGACGACCGGCGGGAGGTCGGACACCCGCGGGTCCTCGCGCGCGTCGCTGACCGCGAACGGCGCCCCGAGCCGCACGGTGACCGTGCAGAGGCTGTCGGCCAGCGCACCGACGCGCTGCTCGGGCGCCATCACGACGCCGAACGCGCTGGCCACGACCTGCTCCTCGGCGAGCAGGGACACCTGCGCGCGGGGCGCGTCGAGCAGCTCCGCCGCCAGCCGGGTGATGCGGTCCAGCCCGACCGCCGTGGTGCTGCCCTGCAGGACCCGGCGCACCGCAGCGACACGTGCCGGGTCACCGAGGAGATCGGCGTCGAGCGGGTGCTCGTCGGGCAGGGCGGTCATCAGATCCTCGGTCGGCAGAGAGCCGAGCCTACCGAGGGCGGCTGATCGTGCTCAGGCGGACTTGCGGGCCGCCTTCTTGGCCGGAGCCTTCTCCGCGGCCTTGGCCGCCTTCTTCGCCGGAGCCTTCTTCGCCGGCGCCTTGGCGGCGGCGGGCTTGGCCGCGGCCCTCTTGGCGGGGGCCTTGTCCTTCTTCGGCGACTCCTCGGCCGCGGGCTCCTCGGCCGACCGGCCCTTCTTCGCCGCCTCGACGCTGGCCCGCAGGGCGGCCATCAGGTCGACGACGGTGCCGGAGGTCGGCTGCGCCTCCGTCGGCTGGACCACCTCGCGGCCCTCGACCTTGGCCTCGATGACGGCCTGCAGCGCCTCGCGGTAGCCGTCCTTGTACTCGCTCGGGTCGAACTCGCCGGTGAGCGTGTCGATGAGGCTGCCGGCCATGACCAGCTCCTGCGGGCGCACCTCGACGTCCTCGTCCAGGAAGCCGAAGTCGGGCTTGCGGACCTCGTCGGGCCACAGCATCGTCTCGAGCACGAAGACGCCGTCGCGCACGCGCAGCGCGGCCAGCGACTCGCGGTTGCGCAGCGCGACCTTGACGATGGCGACCTTGCCGGACTGCTCGAGGGCGTCCCGCAGCAGGACGTACGGCTTGGTGCCTGCCTTGTCCGGCTCCAGGTAGTAGCTCTTCTCGAAGAAGATCGGGTCGAGCTCGTCGAGCGGCACGAACTGCAGCACGTCGATGGCCCGGCTCGTGGTGAGCGGCAGGTCCTTGAAGTCCTCGTCGGTCAGCACGACCGTCTCGCCGTTGGACAGCTCGTAGCCCTTGGCGATGTCGCCGTACGACACCTCCTCGCCGTCGACGGCGGCCACGCGCTTGTACTTGATGCGGCTGCCGTCCGAGCGACGGACCTGGTGGAAGGATACTTCCTTCAGCTCGGTCGCGCTGTACAGCTTCACCGGGATCGTCACCAGCCCGAAGCTGATGGCGCCCTTCCAGATCGACCTCACTGCAACCCCCTACCCGACAGTGATCGTCTCCACGCTACTCAGGGGGTGGGCAGGACCTGCTCGAAGCGCCCGAGACCTAGCGCCCCCGCGAGTGCCAAGCCGAACCCCAGCAGGGCCACCGGCACCGACCCGGGACGCACCCGGTCGCCGAGCAGCAGTCCCGCCGCGGCGGGCACCACCGTCTGCGTCACCACCATGGCGGCGGTGGCGGTGGTGACCGAGCCGCGCTGCATCGCCGCGCTGTAGACGAGGAACGCGGTCGTGCCGGCCAGCACGAGCACGCCGGCGACCGGTGACGTGAACAGCTCCGGACCGAGGTCGGGCAGCAGCCGCGCGGAGATGGCGACGACGCCGAAGCCCGCACCGGCCAGCAGCCCGAGCAGGACGGCGCCGTACGCCAGCCGTCGCACCGTGGCGGCCAGCGCGCCGATGCCGAGCACGGCGGCGAGCAGCACCAGCGGCAGCGAGTCCGGGCCGCTCTCGGCCTCCCCCGACTGCGCGGACACGCCGAGCGCGACCAGACCGGTGACGACCAGCCCCACCGCGGCCCACTGCCGTCCCTCCAGGCGCGTGCGCAGGACCCGCACCGACAGCACCGCGGTCACAGCGACGCTTCCGGCGATGACGGCCTGCACCAGGAAGAGCGGCAGGTCCTGCAGCGCGGCGACGTGCAGCAGGAAGCCCAGCCCGTTCAGGACCAGGGCGAGCAGGAACAGCGGCTGCTTGGCCAGCTCGAGCAGCAGCCGCGGGTCCAGGACGGCCACGCCCTGGACCCGCGCCGTCGCGATGCCCTGCAGGACCGCGGCGATGCCGAACAGCGTCATCGCGCCGACGGCGCAGAGCCCGGCGAGCAGGGTCACACGGGTGTCGAGGCAGGGACCGCGCGCGCAGCCCGCCGGCGCTGGTCGAGGTAGAGGCTGAGCACGCAGTAGTAGGCGATGTAGGCCAGCGACGCCGCGACGACGAGCGGGTTCGGGTCGGGCAGCTGCGCGACGATGACGGCGTACAGCACCAGCCACACGGCGGACAGCACGAGCGTCGGCGTGCGCAGGACGAGCATCCGCGAGGGGTAGATGTAGCCGACCGGGACGAGCACGAGCAGCGCGCAGATGACAATGGCGGCCGACGTGACCGCGGTGCTGACGTCGAGGGCGATGACGTAGAACGCGACGACGTTCCAGTAGCTCGGGAACCCGAGGAAGAAGTGATCGTCGGTCTTGGCGTCGACCCGGCAGAACTGGTAGCTCGAGGCGATGAGCGGCAGCACCGAGATGACGGTGCCGGCGTTGCCCTCCGGCAGGTAACCGGTCTGCAGCAGCAGCACGACGGGCGCGAACACGTAGGTCAGGTAGTCGACGATGTTGTCGAGCAGCGCGCCGTCGAACCACGGCAGCCGCTCCTTGACGTCGAAGCGGCGCGCGAGCATGCCGTCGGTGCCGTCGATGACGAGCGCCGCCAGCCCCAGCCACAGCGCCTTGGCCACGTCGCCCTCGATGGCGGCGAGCACGATGAGCAGCGCGAGGACGGCGCCGGTGGCGGTGTAGCCGTGGACGAACCAGCTGCTGATCTTGTGCCAGGTCCAGCTGCTGGTCATGCGCCCGGCGCGAGCGCCGCGGTCGTCGCCTCCAGCTCGGCGGTGACCGCCGCGGGATCGGTCTGGCCGCTGACCAGGAAGGCCACCGGCTCGTCCACGCCCGCCTCACGGAACGCCTCGAAGCGGCGCTTCACGTCGGCGGCGTCGCCGACCAGCACGAGGGTGTCGAGGAACTCGTCCGGCAGCGAGGCGGCCGCGCCCTTGCGGTCGCCGCCGTCCCACAGCTCCATGGCGCGGGTCGTCACCTCGTCCCAGCCCTGCACGCCGAACGCCTTGCGGTAGGCCGGAACCGTCACGTACGACATGACCTCACGGCGGGCCCAGCGGCGGGTGGACTCGACGTCGTCGGTGACGCAGACGCGCACGAAGCAGGCGTTGCTCGTCTCCCGCGGCCCGGCCTTGACCTGCGCCAGCGCGTCGGCGACGGCGTGCGCGCCGATCCAATTGAGGCAGACGCCGTCGGCGACCTCGCCGCCGGCGCGGAGCATCTGCTCGTTCAGCGCGCCGATGATGATCGGGCTCGGCGGCGACGGGTTGTTCATCAGCAGCATGTAGCCGTGCACGTCGTAGTAGGTGCCGTCGTGGTCGAGCTTCTCCCAGGCGAGCAGCCGCCGGACGACCTCGACGTACTCCTTGATGCGGCCCAGCGGCTTGTCGTACGGCACGCCGTTCCAGCGCTCGACGATCGTCTTGCTGGACACCCCGACGCCGAGGGTGAAGCGGCCGCCGGAGACGTCCTGCAGGGTCGCTGTGCACTGCGCCATCAGCGACGGGGTGCGCGTGTAGATGGGGACGACGCCGGTGGCCAGGCCGACCGTCGAGGTGCCGAGCGCGACCGCCGTCAGCAGGCCGAAGGCGTCGTTGTTGCCGGCCTCGGCGACCCAGAGCCGGTCGTAGCCGGCCGCCTCCGCGCGCTGGGCCACCTCGACGAAGCCGCGCACGGGCAGGGCGAGGTTCAGGGGCAGGGCGAGTCCGGTCCCGCCCACAGCGCTGTTCATGCGCCGGATCCTGCCAGGTGGGTAGATCAGCCCTGTGGGCCTGGACACCTACCGCGCGAAGCGGGACGCGGCGAAGACGCCCGAGCCCGTGCCCGAGTGGGACGTGCCGGAGGTCGCCGCCGACCACACGGGAGACGACCAGGACCGCCGCGGCGACACGTTCGTCGTGCAGGAGCACCACGCGACGGCGCTGCACTGGGACGTGCGGCTGGAGCGCGACGGCGTGCTCGTCAGCTGGGCCGTGCCGAAGGGGCTGCCGCTCGACCCGTCGCGCAACGGGCTGGCCAAGCAGACCGAGGACCACCCGATGGCCTACGCGACCTTCGAGGGCGACATCCCGCGCGGCGAGTACGGAGGCGGTCACGTCAGCGTCTGGGACCGCGGGACGTACGAGCTGCTGAAGTGGCGCGATCGCGAGGTCAAGGTCGTGCTGCACGGCGAGCGGGTCGACGGGACCTACGTGTTCTTCAGGACGGACGGGCAGGACTGGATGGTGCACCGCGTCGACCCGCCGCCGCCCGGCTGGAGCCCGCTGCCGACCGGCGTCTCGCCGATGCTTGCCACCACCGGAGCGCTGCCCGCCGACGACGGCCGCTGGTCCTACGAGGTGAAGTGGGACGGCGTGCGCGCGCTGGTCGCCGTCGAGGGCGGGCGCGTGACGCTGACCTCCCGCAACGGCAACGACATCACCGCCGCCTACCCCGAGCTGCGCGGCCTCGGGCTCGCGCTCGGTTCGACGCCCGCGCTGCTGGACGGCGAGGTCGTCGCGTTCGACGCCAACGGCCGCCCGGACTTCGGCCGGCTGCAGTCGCGGATGCATGCCCGCAAGCCGACGCCGGCGCTGGTTCGGGACACGCCGGTGACGCTGCTGCTGTTCGACGCGCTGCACGTCGAGGGCGAGTCGCTGCTGGACAAGCCCTACGAGCAGCGGCGCGAGGTGCTGGAGGCGCTGCCGCTGTCCGGCGAGCGCTGGCAGGTCCCGCCGGCCTTCCCCGGTGACGGCGAGGCGGTGATGACGGCCACGAAGGCGCAGGGCATGGAGGGCGTCGTCGCCAAGCGCAAGGACAGCCGCTACGAGCCCGGCCGGCGCAGTGACTGCTGGGTGAAGGTCAAGCACATCAAGCGGACCAGCGCCGTCGTCGTCGGCTGGAAGCCGGGTGAGGGCGGACGCGCGGGGCGCATCGGCTCGCTGCTGCTGGCCGTCCCTGCCGCGGACGGGTGGACCTACGCCGGCCACGTCGGCACCGGCTTCACCGCCGCCACGCTGGCGATGCTGGGCGCGCGGCTGGAGCCGCTGCGCCGCGAGGCGCCGGCGCTGGACGACGTGCCGCGCGAGCACACCCGGCACGCGGTGTGGGTCGAGCCGGAGCTCGTGGTCGAGTGCGACTACACGGAGTGGACCCGTGACGGCCGGCTGCGGCACCCGTCCTACAAGGGGCTGCGCGACGACGTCGACCCGAGGACGGTGGTGCGCGAATGAGCGGCACGCCCACGAGCGGAGGATGTGGACGGTGCCCCGCGACGAAGGAGCGGGCGCGCCGGCCGCTTCCGCAGCGAGGACTCAGATGAGCAAGGTCGTCGTGGACGTCGAGGGGCGGCAGGTCGCCCTCACCAACCTGGAGAAGGTGCTCTACCCGGAGGTCGGCTTCACCAAGGCGCAGGTGCTCGACTACTACTCGCGCATCGCGCCGGTGCTGCTGCCGCACCTGGCCGGCCGGGCGCTGACCCGCAAGCGCTACCCCGACGGCGTCGGGGGTCAGGTCTTCTTCGAGAAGAACGCGCCACGAGGCACCCCCGAGTGGGTGCGGACGGTGAACCTGCCCTCCCCCGGGTCCAGCAAGGGCCGCGAGACCATCGACTACGCCATCGTCGAGGAGCTGGCCGCGCTGGTCTGGACGGCGAACCTCGCCGCGCTCGAGCTGCACACGCACATGTGGCGGGTGTCCGACGACGACGTCGCGCTCCCCCCGGACATGGTGGTGTTCGACCTGGATCCGGGTCCGCCGGCGACCATCGTCGAGTGCTGCCAGGTGGCGCAGTCGCTGCGCCCGCTGCTGGAAGCGGACGGGCTCACGCCGTACGCGAAGACCAGCGGCAGCAAGGGGATGCAGCTGTACGCCCGCGCCGAGGCGTTCGCCTCGGCGCAGGAGACGTCGGCGTACGCCAAGGGCCTGGCGCAGCGCCTCGAGAAGGAGCAGCCGGAGCTCGTCGTGCACCGCATGACCAAGGCGCTGCGCGACGGCAAGGTGCTCGTCGACTGGTCGCAGAACAGCGCCGCCAAGACGACGGTCAGCGTCTACTCGCTGCGCGCTCGTCCGCGCCCGACGGTGTCGACGCCGATCACGTGGGATGAGGTCGAAGGGTGCCGCGCCCCCGAGGACCTGGTGTTCACCAGCGACGACGTGCTGGCCCGCGTCGAGGAGCACGGCGACCTGTTCGCGCCGCTGCTCGGGTGAGAGGGTCGGCGCCGTGACCGCTCCTGCCGCTGCGAGCCGCTTCCACGTGCAGCAGAAGATCTCGCCCTTCCAGAACCAGTACCGCGTGTTCGGCGACGTGGGCGGCGAGCCCGGACCGCTCATCGCCTTCGCCAAGCAGAAGCGCATGGCGTTCAAGGAGCAGTTCACGCTGTACGGCGACGAGGCGTCGACCCGGCCGGTCCTGACGATCGCGGCTGACCGCCGCATCGACATCCGCTCGACGATGACCGTGCGCGACCCGGCCGGCGCGGTGATCGGGCAGCTGCGCAAGAAGGGCGCGGCCAGCCTGCTGCGGTCGACCTGGGAGCTGGAGCAGCCGGGCGTGCCACCGGTCCTCGTGCAGGAGCGCAACCCGGTCATCGCCGTGCTGCGCCGCCTGTGGGACCTCGTCCCGTACGCGAGCAGCATCCCGGTGCCGTGGGTGTTCCACTTCGACGGGACCGAGCCCTCGGGCCGTGTGCTGCTCACGCACACCCGGCTCTGGGGCATCCGTGACCGCTACGTGCTCGAGGTCCACGACCCGGCTGTCGACGCCCGCCTCGCGATCGCGCTGGCCATCTGCCTCGACGCGATGCAGAAGCGCTAGCTCGCGGACTTCTCCTGCGGCGGCTGGTGGTCCTGCTCGGTGAAGAAGCTGAACTTCCCGTCCGGCTCCAGGACGCCCACGCGCACCTTGCGCACGTCGTCGATCCCCTGCTCCCGCAGGCCCTCCTCGAGCTCGGTGTCCGACAGCCGCTCGTAGCGCATCACCTGCTCGAGCATCCGCCCGTCCTTCACCACGACGACCGGCATCCCCTCGAGTGCGCGTCGCGTGCCCTTGAACCGCCAGGACAGGTACGAGAAGAAGACCATCAGCAGCGCGAAGGTGCCGACCGCCAGCACGGCACCGGTCACCGAGAAGTCCTCCTGCGTCACGCCCTGCTGGACGAGGTCGCCCATCGTCACGAGCAGGACCAGCTCGAAGGCGCTCATCTGGCCGAGCTCGCGCTTGCCGATGACACGCGTGATGAACCACAGGAAGAAGTAGACGGCGGCGGCGCGCCAGACGACCTCCACGACGACCTCCTCCCTACGGCATCAGGCGGGTGCGGAAGCGGACGGTGAGGAAGGGCCGGCCCTGGTCGTCGACCAGCGAGACCTCGCCCCGCTCGCCGCGGTTGCGCGCCGGCTCCACGCGCGTGTCGACGCTGACCACGAAGGCCTCGCCGCGCGGCGGGACGTACTCGTCGTACGTCCACTCACCGTCGCTGGTCTGCGCGTCGGGCTGCGGCGTGAAGCCGTTCTCGTCGAACAGGTCGAAGTACGCCGAGCGCATCCGAAGCCGGATCGGCTCGGAGGTGTCGAAGCCGCCTTCCTTGCGCACCTCGACCTCGACCTTCACCGCGTGCCCGCTGCGGCTGACCGCGGGGTGCGTGACGGTCAGCGCGTAGCCGCCACCGGCGGCCGTCGTGGTGGTGGTGCGGGTGCCGAGCAGGCCGACAGCGCCGGCGAGCACGAACAGCGCCAGCAGTGTGAGGCCGATCCGCCTGCCCAGGCGCGCCCGACGCAGGTCGCCCTCGTCCGTGAGCTCGGGCAGCGTGGACGTCGTCGTCACGGCGCGGGTGCTACCCCGCCAAGATCACGGCGAACCGAGCAGCCTCCCGACGGGCGAGGCGTCCAGGTCCTGCAGCAGCTCGGACGGGTTGCCGTACACCGCGACCGCACCCGCCTCCTGCAGCTCGCGCTCGCCGATGCCGCCGCACATCAGGCCGATGCACGCGACGCCCGCGGCCTTGGCGGCCCGCACGTCGTAGACGGTGTCACCGAGCATGACGGCGTTCTGCGGCTCGACGCCGACAGCCTGGAGCGCCGCACGAACGATGTCGGGCGCCGGCTTGCTCTGCTCCACGTCGCTGCTGTTGACCACGCCGCTGATGACGTCGTCGCAGCCAATCTTCTCGCGGAAGTCCTCCACGTCCTCGGGCGCGCCGCTGGTGCAGTAGACGACCTTCATGCCCCGCTCGGCGCAGGTGCGGATGAGCTCCGGCACCTGGTGGAACGGGATGCACTTCTCGCGCAGCGGCGCCCACTTCTCGGCGTGCGCGTCCACCACCGCCTCGTCGGCCTTGCCGACCAGCGTCTCCACGAGGTCCTCAGAGCCGCGCCCGATGGCGCGGTGGATGTCGAAGCCGGACACCTCGTAGCCGCCGTCCATGAACGCCTCCCACCAGGCGATGACGTGCAGGTAGACGGTGTCGAGCAGGGTGCCGTCGACGTCGAGGACCAGGGCGGTGGGGGCGTTGACGGAAGGTGCAGGCTGGGTCATGGACCGCCCGGTACCCGGGTAGGGGCGACCCGACCCGTTCGACACCGATGGAGGACGCCCCGTGACCGGAGTGCCGGCCGAACAACTCAGCGACGAGGACCTGGAACGGGAGCTCAAGCACCTGCACGAGACGCGCCACGACACGTTCCTGCACGGGAGCGAAGACGCGCTGCAGTTCCACAGCAAGCGCACGGCCGAGCTGGAGGAGGACTACCTCCGCCGCAACCCCGACCGCGTCATCGACGCCCGCCGCACGCGGCACGGCTCGCGCGAGCTCTCCGGGCAGGACACGTGAGCACGCCGGTCCACGCGCAGGCGGCGGCATGAGTGCGTCGACGCCGGAGGACCGGCAGGAGCAGCGCAGCAGCCCGAGCGGCGACGCGCCGGTGCACCCCGCGCCGGACGTGCCGCTGGAGGCGACGGACGCCGACGTGCTGGAGCAGGCCGCAGCGACCGGGCCGGGTCAGCACGTCGCGGACTCCGGCGGCGACGCCGGCGTGCTGCCGCTCGAGGCGAACCCGGCCGACGCGTACGAGCAGGCCGTCGTGGTGGAGCTCGACGAGGACGAGCGCCGATAGGGTCCGAAGCGTGACGACGACCCCCACCGCGCGCGGCACGCGACTGCCGCGGCAGGCCCGGCGCAAGCAGCTGCTGGGCGCGGCGCAGGAGGTCTTCGTCGCGCAGGGCTACCACGCGGCGGCAATGGACGAGATCGCCGAACGCGCCGGCGTCAGCAAGCCCGTGCTGTACCAGCACTTTCCGAGCAAGCTCGAGCTCTACCTGGCACTGCTCGACCAGCACGCCGAGCGGCTGGTGGACCGGGTGCGCGAGGCGCTGGCCTCCACGACGGACAACAAGGCGCGTGTCGCCGCGTCGGTGTCGGCCTACTTCGACTTCGTCGACGGCGAGGGGACCGAGGGCGAGGGCGCGTTCCGGCTGGTCTTCGAGAGCGACCTGCGCAGCGAGCCCGCCGTGCGCGAGCGGGTCGAGCGCATGACGCAGAACTGCGTCGACGCCATCGCCGACACGATCGCCCACGACACCGGCTACCGCGCCGAGGAGGCGCAGCTGCTGTCCATCGGCCTGTCCGGCCTCATGGAGGTCGGCGCGCGGTGGTGGCTCAGCTCGCCGGACCGCATCCCCAAGGAGCGTGCGGTCGAGCTGCTGATGGGCCTGGCCTGGCGCGGCATCTCCGGCGCCCCCCGCACCAGCTGACCCTTCTGCCCTCGGCGTACCGCAGCGCCCCCTCCGCGACCGCGGGCTAGCCTCGGACGAGAAGAACGTCCCCTCGATGAAGGAGTCCTCGGTGGAGGTCAAGATCGGCGTCCAGTACGCCGCGCGCGAGCTCGTCCTCGAGAGCGCGCAGTCCCCCGACGAGGTGGCCAAGGCCGTCGCGGACGCCCTCAAGGCCGACCTCGGTGTGCTCTCGCTCGTCGACGAGAAGGGCCGCCGCGTCCTGGTGCCCGCCGACAAGCTCGCTTACGTCGAGATCGCCGAGTCCGAGCAGCGCCGGGTGGGCTTCGGCGCCGTCTGATCGTCCCGATCGCGTCGAACTGGTCACGGAGCGCGATCACAGGTTCACGCAGCCGTCAAGCGGGGATACAGCGTCCTGAACGGGTCACTCGGACCCACGACGCGAGGAGATCCCCATGGTCGGCTTCATCATCAGCCTCATCATCATCGGCGCCATCGCCGGCTTCATCGCCCGCGCGCTCGTGCCCGGCAAGGACAGCATGAGCGTCCCCGCCACCATCGCCCTCGGCATCGTCGGCTCGTTCGTCGGTGGTTTCCTGGCGCGCCTCATCGGCCGCGGCGACGGCGACGGCTTCAGCACCGCCGGCATCATCGGCTCGATCATCGGCGCGGTCATCGCGCTGCTCGTCTACAACGCCGTCACCGGCAAGAAGAACCGCGTCCGCGCGTAGTCCGCTCCCCCACCTGATCGAGGAGATCCCGTGAACCTCGTCGTCCTGCTCCTCGTGGGCCTGGTCGTCGGCGCGCTCGGTCGCGCCGTCGTCCCGGGTCGGCAGGCGATGCCGCTCTGGCTGACCGTGCTGATCGGCGTCGGCTCGCTCCTGCTGGCCGGCCTGGTCTTCGACAGCCTGCTGCTCGAGGTGGTCATCGGCACGCTCGTGGCCGCCGGGATCATCGCCCTCACCCAGGGCGCGGTGCGCAGCAAGGCCCGCGTGTAGCTCACCCCGATCGTCCCGCCGGAGGCCGGCACCCGTCACGGGTGCCGGCCTCCGGCGCGTCCGGGTGTGGGAGCCGCTTCCCCCGGCGGGTCTGCGTCCGGCCAGGTGCAGGGCCCGAGCCCCCGTTCAGCCGGACGCAACGCAAGCACCCGGCATGCGGAGGCCGGCACCCGCGAACGGGTGCCGGCTCCGGCGCAGCTGCTGCTCGTACTAGGCGGTCTGCTCCCTGCGGGCGAGCAGCCAGCCGCCGCCGGCCACGAGCACCAGGCCGAAGGCCAGCGTCACGAGCAGGTCGTCACCGGTGCGCGGCAGCGCGCCGCCGGCCACCGCCGGAGGCTGCTCCGACGCAGGCCCCTCGCCGTCGCCGCTGGCGTCGCCGCCGCCGCTCTCCTGCCCGTTGCCCTGGCCGGAGCCGTTCTCGCTGCCCGTCGCGCCACCGCCGGGAGCGGTGACCTCCGGTGCGTTCGCCGCCCGCAGCCCGTAGTTGAACGCTGCGCAGCCGCGGCCCATCGAGAAGCGCACGTCGCCCAGGAGGTCGTACGCGTCGACGGTGTTGTTCGTCTCGCCGGACAGCGCGCCCACCTTGAACGACAGGCAGTCGTAGTCGAACGTCCACGGCTGGATGCCGTCGCCGTCCGCGTCCTTGTCCGCCTGGCGGGTCGGCTCGCTGTAGTTGTCGACGTGCGGCGTGGCCTTGGCGTCGGTGTAGCTGCTGCGCGCGGCCGCGTCGTTGAACGTCGCGTCGTTGAGGTTCGGCGTGTCCACCTCCGGCTCGGGCACCGAGTCCAACGGTGTCTGCGCCGGCGGGTTGTCCGTGCCGACGTTGCCGTAGCCGTGCGCCTCGTCGGTGTACGTGAGGAGCAGGCCCGGCTCGAACGCCGTCGGGCCGCGGTCGCTCTCGCCGCGCCCGTCGATGTCGAAGCCGCTGCGGTCGCGCATCTCCATCAGGTACGCGTGCTCGAGCTCGGACGGCGTGCCGGCGGCCAGGTAGCTCCAGCCCTCGGTGCACAGGCCGCCGGAGGTGGAGAGGTCCTCCTTGCAGCCGCCGTTGTAGACGCGCGGGTCGTCCGAGCCGCCGTCGCCGTCCTCGAAGTCGCTCTCGAACAGCACCTTGTCGCCGGCCTTGACGACCAGGTCGTCGATGATCCAGCCGAGGCGGGCCAGGCCGGGGTCGGTGGCGTACGAGAAGCGCAGCACGCCGCCCTTGACGCCGGCGAGCTCGGACAGGTCGTAGCTGTCCTCGACGAACGGGCCGTCCGGGGTGTTGCCCAGGACGCGGTCGAGCTGCGCCGTGCCGGCGTCGTGCGAGGCCGGGGTGCCGGTGATGCCGTTGCCGTACTTGGCCTGGCAGCTGTTCTGGTTCGGGTTCGTCGCGGCCGGCGTGGTGTACCCGTTCTCCGAAGGCTGCGAGGTGTACGTGACGGCGCCCTTGTCGTCGGGCGTGCCGGTCAGCACGAAGCCGTAGTCGTAGTCCCACTCGATGTCGAAGAAGGTCTTGAAGGTGGCCGTGATGGGCGTGCCGTCCGGCACGTCCTCCAGCCCCGGGATGGCGAAGTCCAGGTTGTGCCCGCCGAACGGCGGGCAGCCGAAGTCGTTGCCCTGCCGGGAGTACCAGACCTGCTTGCCGGAGGCGCCCTGCTTGATCTTCTCCGGGTCGAGCAGCTGTCGGCCGGGCAGTGCAGCGACGTACGCCTCGCCGTTGTGGATGCCGTAGTCGCCCTTGGCGGCCGACAGCGTGTACGGCGTGCCGTCGGGCGTCACCCAGGAGATGGCGCCGGTGTCGATCTTGCTGTCCTGCCAGTCCTCGACGGCCTTGGTGCTGCCGGGCGCGAGGACCTCGGGCACGATCCAGCCGAGCTCCTTCTTCCCGATGATGTCCATGTGGTGGCCCTTGTCGGTGGCCATCAGGTTGTAGTCGCCGTAGGTCTCGCGGGAGCCGGTCGAGTAGTAGTCCGGCAGGCCCAGCGAGTGGCCGTACTCGTGCGAGATGACGCTCGCGAACTCGATCGAGGTCTCGGGGTTGACGTTGTACGGGCCGACGCGCACGAAGGCGGGGAAGTCGGTCGTGCGCGTGGTCGTCGCGGTGTAGGTGCTGTCGGTGTAGAAGAGCAGGTTCCCCTCGAGGTCCTTGAGGCGGTCCTTGCTCATGTAGCCGGTCAGACCCGTCGTCGGGTCGGTGTAGCTGAACTCGAGCGAGCTGCTGTGCGGCCAGATGTTGTCGCTGGTGTCGGTGACCTCGCAGCCGCCGGCCGGGCCGAGCTGGGACGCGCCGTTGCCGCCGCAGCCCTGGAAGACGACCTCGAAGAAGTCGACGACGCCGTCCTTGTCGGTGTCGAAGTCGTTGTAGTCGATGTCGGGGTCCGCGACGACGGCCGCGTCGTACGCCGCCTTGGCCGTCGGACCGCAGCCGGAGTCGATGGCCTGCAGGGCGCCGACGCCCGCGAGCGAGCCGACGACGGCCGAGCCGTTCGCGTCCGCGCCGTAGTAGGTGCGCATGCCGGGGAGCTGGTACCAGCCGTCGGTGATCCGCTCGGTGTAGGCCGGGGTCGGCTCACCGCTCAGCGGGTCGACCGTCGTGATGCCGGTGCAGGTGTTGGCCGTCGACGGGTCGATCGTCGAGAACTTCAGGCCGTCCTCGGGAGCGACCGGGCGGCTGTCGACGCCGATCGAGCCGATGACGCCCTTCGGGAAGAGCTGGCCGTACGACATCTCCTGGAACAGGTTGAACGTCGAGGCCGGGTTCTTCGGGTCGTTGATGACCGTCTCCAGCTCGGCCGCCGGGGTGTTGTGCTTGAAGTCGGCGTAGTCGACCGGCACGACCGGGAACGGGCGGTCGCCGTAGCGCGCCGTCTCGTAGCCGCCGCTTGGCGGGATCACCTTCGGGCCGTGGCTGGCGATCCGCTGGGCGGCGCCGCCGCCGACCGAGACCGTCGCGATGCTGGAGATGTTGCGCCAGACGACCGTCGGCTCCTCGGCCGTCGTCTTCGCCCTGGCCTCCAGGACCAGCGGGACGGTCGCTCCGGCAGCGACGGAGGGCACGGTCCAGGTGACGGTGCCGCCGGACAGCTGCGGCGAGCCGACGGCCGAGCGGACGCCGGTGAAGGACATGCCGCGGGTCGGCGGGATCGTCACCTTGACGCCGCTGACCGGTCCGGTGCCGTTGTTCTTCAGCAGGATCCGGGACGGGTAGCTGTCGCCGGGCTTGACCCAGCCGACGCTGGAGACGAACGAGTTCTCCACCGTCAGGCCGGACAGGACGGCCGTGCTCGGGAGGACGGTCTGCGCGGCGCCGGGCAGCGCAGGGGCGGCCGCGCGGGGGGCCGCACTGGCACCGACGGCGACGGCCGGGACGACGAGGGCGACGGCCGCGAGGACAGCGGTGCGTCGGGTGAGCGCGAGGCGCATGGGTTCTCCTGGTTGCAGGGTGCACGCCGGCCACGGCGTAGCTGCTCCTACTTCGCCCCCGGCGTGGATTGTCCTGCTCGTCCCGTTGTGACGTCTACTACGACTGGAGCCCGAGCGCGGCCATGCGCGCCGTGTGGTTGTCGGTCAGCCGGGTGAGCAGCCGGGCGATCCCGGCCAGGTCGCCGCTGCCGCCGACGAGCAGCTCGGTGAGGGCGTCGCGCTCGACCGCCACCCGCTGGGCCTGGATCAGCGCCTCCCCCACCAGGCGGCGCGCCCACAGCGCGAGCCGGCCGCCCACGGCGGGGTCCTGCGCGATCGCGGCGCGGACCTTGGCGACGGCGAACTCCGCCTGCCCGGTGTCGGCCAGCGCCTCCAGCACCAGCCCGCGGGTGGGGGCGTCCTGGATGAAGGCCGCCACCTCGCGGTAGAAGTCCGTCGCCAGCCCGTCCCCGACGTAGGCCTTGATCAGGCCCTCGAGGTAGTCGTTGGGCGGCGTCGAGTCGTGGAAGGCGTCCACCGGCCCCTGGAACGGCGCCATCGCCTCCTCGGGATCGATCTGCTCGCTGAGCATGTGGTCGTACAGCCGCCGGTAGTGGCTGTACTCCGCCGCGGCCATGGTGGCGAGCGCGTGCTTGTCGCCGATGGTGGGAGCCAGGCTGCCGTCGCTGGCCAGCCGCTCGAAGGCCGTCAGCTCGCCGTAGGCCAGCACGCCCATGAGGTCGACCGTCGCCTGGTCCAGCCGGGTGCTCATGCCGGCGATCCTGCCGTACGGGCGCGCGACGGTAGGCTGAGGCCTTCCGGGGCGGCGCTCGCCGCTTCGATCGTGTGCGCGGACCGCAGTCCCGTGGCGCGCCGGGCCCCTCGGGGCTTCGCTGCGAGCCCATCCCTGTCGTCGGTCGGCGCGACCGTACGAGAGGCATCACCCTTGACCACGACAGAGAACGGCTTCGCCGCGCTCGGCGCCCTCCCCGAGACCGTGCAGGCGCTCGAGAAGCTCGGCATCACCACCCCGTTCGCGATCCAGACGATGACGCTGCCGATCGCCCTGGCCGGCCACGACCTCATCGGCCAGGCGCGCACGGGTACCGGCAAGACGCTGGGCTTCGGCGTCCCGCTGCTCCAGCGCGTGAAGAGCAAGGACGAGGGCGCCGACGGCATGCCGCAGGCGCTCGTCGTCGCGCCGACCCGCGAGCTGGCCGTCCAGGTCGCGACCGACATCGAGAAGGCGGGCAGCGTCCGCGGCATCCGCGTCGTGCAGATCTACGGGGGGCGCGCCTTCGAGCCGCAGGTCGAGACGCTGCGCAAGGGCGTCGAGGTCGTCGTCGGCACTCCCGGCCGCCTGCTCGACCTCGCCCGCCAGGGGCACCTGGACCTGTCCGCCGTCGGCGTCCTGGTGCTCGACGAGGCCGACGAGATGCTCGACCTGGGCTTCCTGCCCGACGTCGAGCGGATCCTCGAGCTGCTCCCGACCGAGCGCCAGACGATGCTGTTCTCGGCCACCATGCCCGGCCCGGTCGTCACGATGGCGCGGCGCTTCATGAAGCAGCCGACGCACATCCGCGCCGAGGAGGTCGGCGAGAAGCGGACCGTCCCGGACACCAAGATCTTCGTCTACCGGGCGCACTCGATGGACAAGGGCGAGGTCCTGGCGCGCATCCTGCAGGCGCAGGGCCGTGGGCTGACGATGGTCTTCTGCCGCACCAAGCGCACCTGCGACAAGGTCGCCGCCGACATGAGCGACCGCGGCTTCGCGGCCGCCGCCGTGCACGGCGACCTCGGACAGGGGGCGCGCGAGCAGGCCCTGCGCGCCTTCCGCGCCGGGAAGATCGACGTGCTGGTGGCCACCGATGTCGCCGCCCGCGGCATCGACGTCCCCGACGTCACGCACGTCATCAACTACCAGTGCCCCGACGAGGAGAGCACGTTCCTGCACCGCATCGGCCGCACCGGCCGCGCCGGGGCCAAGGGCGTCGCCGTCACCTTCGTCGACTGGGACGATTCCCCGAAGTGGGGCCTGATCAACAAGGCGCTCGACCTCACCTTCCCCGAGCCGATCGAGACCTACAGCTCCTCTCCGCACCTGTTCGCCGAGCTCGACATCCCGGTCGGCACGAAGGGCACGCTGC